>CAYWDC010000009.1:0-14191 GCA_964456955.1 uncultured Gammaproteobacteria bacterium
TCCGTACCTGTAAGGAAATGGATATCAAAACGGTCGCTGTTTATTCAGCTGCAGATAAAGATTTGCAACACGTCCTGCTGGCTGATGAAGCGGTGTGCATTGGTCCAGCTGCAGCAATGCATAGTTACCTAAACATCCCGACAATTATTAGCGTATTAGAAATCACCGATGCGGATGCAGTGCATCCCGGTTATGGTTTTTTATCTGAACGTGCGGATTTTGCCGAACAAGTTGAATCGAGCGGTTTTATTTTTATTGGACCGAAAGCCGCATCGATTGAATTGCTCGGCGACAAAATTTCTGCTAAAGAAGCAATGACAAAAGCTGGCGTGCCAACAGTTCCTGGTTCAAATAATGCCTTAGGAACAGACGATGATGAAAATTTAAGGCTCGCAAAAAAAGTTGGTTACCCGATAATGATAAAAGCCTCTGGCGGTGGTGGTGGTCGTGGCATGCGCGTAGTGCACAACGAGGCTGCCTTGCTGAATGCTATTGTGATGACACGCAAAGAAGCGAAAACCGCATTCGGCAATGACATTATCTACATGGAAAAATTTCTTGACCACCCGCGTCACATTGAATTTCAGGTGCTCGCCGATGCATACGGTAATGCGGTGCATTTGGGTGAACGTGACTGTTCGATGCAACGTCGCCATCAAAAAGTGATCGAAGAAGCACCAGCAATCAATATCACAGAAAAACAGCGCAAGCGCATTGGCGAAAAATGCGTTAAAGCATGCAAACAATTGGGTTATCGTGGTGCTGGCACGTTTGAATTTCTTTACCAAGATGGCGAATTTTATTTTATTGAGATGAATACCCGTTTGCAGGTCGAACATCCCGTTACTGAATGCATTACTGGCGTTGATTTAGTCAAAGAGCAAATTCGTATTGCCATGGGCGAAAAGCTTAGTTTTGAGCAAGATGATATTGAGTTTACAGGCCATGCGATTGAATGCCGAATTAACGCCGAAGATGCAGAAAACTTTACCCCCTGTCCCGGCACAATTACTAAATATCACGCACCGGGCGGCATCGGTGTACGTATCGACACACATATCTATAACGGTTATACAGTTCCACCACAATACGACTCGATGATCGGCAAATTGATTACCCATGCTGAAAATCGCCATTTTGCTCTGGCACGCATGCGCAACGCACTCGATGAAATGATTATTGATGGCATCAAAACCAATATTCCCTTGCATCAAAAAATTCTGGATGCTGGCGAATTTCAAGCCGGTGCTGTGAATATTCATTATCTGGAACGCACACTGTAAAACCTGGTGTAGCAATTAAAGTGCCATGATGATAGATTAATCATGTTTCAGCAAAAATAACTTGTACCTACACTTTAATCGATTACGATTGTAACCAGAGGTTTTTGCAACGCATCATAATGTATTGACTGGCTATAAGCGACAAGCTAGGCACTATTTTAGAATAAAATACAATAAGTGGCATTTTTACAGATGTGATAAAAATGACTAGCATGTAATTTTTTGAAAAATAAATTAAAACAATAAGTTTTATGCTCGTTTTTATTATGCTATAATAAATTAAAATTTCGATTATATAATAGTTAAGCAATCAGATTTCTATTTAAGTTATATAAGACAAATGCTATAATATTTACTGATACAGCGTAGAACAAAGCAGCGCCTTTCTATCCGATGCCGAGGTCACCATACCGCTAAACAAATAAAAAATGTCTTTAAAGTAACCCCTTACTGGTATAGTGGTCCGACAAGTAACTATGTGATGAATTGCCGATTAGCATGAATTAAGTAACCAAACTTTTGGAGAATGAGTGAAAGTAACCCCGAATATAAAACCTGCTATCACAGTAGAAAACGTTTTTAAACCTGAGCAAACGATTACTACAGAAGTTAACACTACCAATCAGCCTTTGAAAGACTGTGTGCTTTCAGCAATGAAAAACTATTATGCACGTATGGAAGGTGCTAGGCCATCGGAAATCTATAAAATGGTGCTTGCTCAAATCGAACCACCGTTGCTAGAAACAACGATCAAGTTTACGCAAGGTAATCAATCCAAGGCGGCGATGTTGCTGGGTATTAGCCGTGGAACGTTACGTAAAAAACTAAAGAAATACGGTTTTGATTAAGCCATCGAATGATAAAAGCCGCAATTTTTACGCACTGAGGTTTGTATTGCTATCAACCCTGATTAAGGAATGCTAATGCGACGAGCAATCATCAGCGTTTTTGACAAAACCGGTATCGTTGAATTTGCTAAGACACTACAACAACACAATTTTGAAATTCTCTCCACTAGTAGTACAGCAAAGCTGCTGCGTAACCATGGGGTTAATGTAATCAATATAGCCGACTACACCGGACATCCCGAAATAATGCAGGGGCGCTTGAAAACTTTGCATCCGAAAATTCATGGTGGTTTATTAGGGCGACGTGGTATCGATGATGCGGTAATGCGAGAGTTCGACATTTTACCTATCGATATCGTCGTCATTAATCTCTATCCTTTCGCTGCAACTATTAGTAAAGCGGATTGCGAACTTGCCAATGCGATTGAGAACATCGATATTGGTGGCCCCACTATGATTCGCGCCGCAGCAAAAAACTACGATACCGTTAGTATCGTTGTCGATAGCAATGACTATGCGCTTATATTGAAGGAATTAGCAAGCAATGGCGGTGAAACTACTTTAGCGACCCGCTTTTCCCTGGCGCAGAAAGCCTTTGCCCACACTGCCAATTATGACATCAGCATCGCCAACTACTTAGGCTGCATAAATAGTGAAACGAAATTTCCGGCAAACTTTAGCCTGCAGCTGGACAAAAAGCACGATCTACGTTATGGAGAAAATAGCCATCAGCAAGGTGCTTTTTATATAGAAAAACAGCAAGCAGAAAATTGCATTAGCACGGCTGAACAGCTACAAGGAAAAGCACTTTCTTACAACAATATCGCCGATGCCGATGCAGCGCTAGAATGTGTGAGACAATTTACCGAGCAGGCGGCGTGCGTCATTGTCAAGCACACTAACCCCTGTGGTGTTGCCGAATCTAAAACACAATTTATAGCCTACGAAAAAGCTTTTGCCGCAGACAAAACATCGGCATTTGGTGGCATCATCGCTTTTAATACCCCACTCGAAGCAACTACCGCACAACAGATCGTGAGGCAACAATTTGTTGAAGTTATTATTGCACCAGAAATCACACCAGAAGCACTAACCATTACTGCGAAGAAAAAAAATCTGCGAGTATTACGTTGTGGACAATTAACGTCACCACAAGCCGCGGTTGACTTTAAACGAGTGACTGGAGGCATGTTGCTACAAGACAAAGATATAATGCTCCTTGGCATTGCCGATCTAGAGATCGTTAGCCACAAGCAACCTAGCGATAATGAATTTACAGATTTGTTATTTGCCTGGAAAGTTTGCCAATTTGTAAAATCTAACGCTATCGTCTATGCCAAAGACAAAATGACCATTGGCATTGGTGCCGGTCAAATGAGCCGAGTTATGAGTGCAAAAATCGCTGCTATGAAAGCAGCGGCAGAAGGTTTGCAGGTTACCGGTTCAGTCATGGCATCGGACGCGTTTTTTCCATTTCGCGACAGTATTGATACGGCAGCGAAAATCGGTATTACCGCGGTCATTCAACCTGGCGGCTCCATTCACGATAAGGAAGTCATTGCCGCTGCTGATGCAGCCAATATGTCACTAGTATTTACCCACGTTCGCCATTTACGGCATTAAAAATAGTAGAGAAAATAAAATGAAGTTGCTCGTTGTTGGTTCAGGGGGACGTGAACATGCGCTTGCGTGGAAGCTAGCACAATCGCCACAAGCAGAAAAAATTTATGTCGCACCTGGCAATGCCGGCACAGCATTAACACCGAACTTGGAAAATATCGCTATTGCTGCAAATGATATTAACGGACTGATTAAATTTGCGCAAAAAGCGGCAATCGATTTAACGGTGATTGGCCCTGAAGCACCACTTGCTGAAGGTGTTGTCGATATTTTTCACGAAAAAGATTTAGCGGTTTTTGGACCGAGCAAAGCCTGTGCACAACTAGAAGTATCGAAAACCTTCAGCAAAGCATTCATGCAAGAACACCATATCCCTACAGCGTTTTATCAAACATTTACCGATGCTAAAAAAGCAATCTCGTATATTCAACGTCAAGGGGCACCAATTGTCGTTAAGGCTGATGGGCTTACAGCGGGTAAAGGGGTAGTAGTCGCAAAAACCGAGACGGAAGCCATCGCTACCATACACGCTATGCTAACAGAAAATAAATTTGGTGACGCCGGCAAGCGTATAGTAATTGAAGAATACCTTGAAGGTGAAGAATTGAGTTTTATCGCTATGATTGACGGAAAAACGATTGTACCAATGGCCACCTCGCAAGATCATAAGGCCCGCGATGACGATGATAAAGGGCCAAACACTGGCGGTATGGGTGCATATTCACCGGCGTCAATTGCTACACCAGATATTGAAGCATTTATTATGCAACATGTGATGCAACCAGTGGTTGATGGCATGGCAAAAAAAGGAACACCCTATACCGGTTTTCTATACGCCGGCTTAATGCTTACGCAGGCGGGTCCGAAAGTCTTAGAATTCAACTGTCGTTTTGGCGATCCGGAAACACAACCGATTATTATGCGCTTGCAAAGCGATTTTGTGGAGTTATGTCGCCTTGGGAGTACCCAAAGACTAAAACAAGCAACCGTGAAATGGGATCCCCGTCCTGCACTCGGTGTGGTAATGGCAAGTCGTCATTATCCTGAAACTTTTCCGCAAGGCGATGGAATTAGCGGATTAGAACATGCTCTTGAAAACGTCAGGGTCTTTCACGCTGGTACCACTATGAAAAATGGTAAAGTGGTTACTGCCGGTGGACGAGTGCTGTGTGTCACGGCGATGGCTGATACCCTAGTGCAAGCACAACAACGTGCTTATTATTTAGCACAAAGAATTCACTGGGGTTGTGAATTTTATCGCACTGATATTGGTAACAAATCATTACTAAAAACTGCTGCAAAACACACTAATTAGCCAATACATAAAATTATCTATCGCCTGTGTACACGAGTACAGTAATAACACCAATTACAGAGCAGTTTGCTTTTCACGAATCTCTGCAACAGTTTTACAATCAATACATAATGTCGCTGTTGGACGAACTTCAAGCCGTGGCAACCCAATTTCTACACCACAGACCTCACAATAACCGAAGCTATTATCGCTGATGCGTTGGATCGCGCTCTCAATTTTCTTTAGCAATTTACGTTCACGATCACGGGTGCGCAACTCCAGGCTAAATTCCTCTTCTTGGGTAGCTCGATCGGAAAAATCAGCGTAATTCCTGGCTTCTTCCTTCAAATGGCCGACAGTTTTATCTACACCCTCCAGTAAATCACCTCGCCAGGCGATCAACACTCGCATAAAATGCTGCAACTGAGTATCGCTCATATAAACTTCATCTGGCTTGATTTCATAGCGAGGAATGCTTGATACTGGACCGGTAACACCATGGTAGATATGTTCGTTCTCCATCACTACCAACGCAGGTTTTTTATTTTCAATTTTTTTGGTGGCGAGTCGCGAATTAACACTGGGCGCAGGGTTTTTTATTTTTAGTGTGGCTATTTTTTTCTTCGTAGCCTTCTTTTTTGGTTGTTCTTTCTTTGTCACAGAGCTCTTCTTCACTGCGGTTTTTTTAGGAACCGTCTTTTCCTTCTTGATGTTGCTTTGCTTTAGCACTTCTTCAGATGCTGTATTGCCAGTGACTTTCTTTTTTACCGCTTCTTTTTCCATCGTGGTTTTTATCACTCTGGTCTTGTTCTCGACAGCCGTTTTTTCTGTTGTAGTTTTATGCATAGTGGATTTGTTCTCGCTGGTTGTTCTACGTTTAATGGGCATCCTCTGTTCCTCACAGGTTGTAAAAAGTTGGGGAATTCTAATTAACAAATCTTCTGCTTGCAAGCATAATTGGCATAAAAAACACTTTCGTCACACCCGCGACCATCCAAAAATAAATGATTTTATATCTTATATCACGGCAAATTTACTAAATTTAACAAAATTAAGTTTATAATACCTCTAACTTTATGTAGGAAATCGATAGCGCTATCGTTAGTCAAAGACAATTTATGAATCAACTTTTAAAAAAACCCCTATAAAAACTACCTAAATAACTTAGAAGTATGGTAGCGCAAATATGGCATGATTATCAAGGTAACGCCTTGCTAAACCCATACCTATATACCAACACACCGAGATTTCATTGCTTCCTCCTGCCGTGTATGGGCAACTAATTACTTTGAATGTTACACATCGCTTGGCAAGATTTAGCTAAATGGACTCAACCTGTAAAAACCATGAACGATTTAGCTGCGTTACTCTGGTTGTAGCAAACAATGTCCGACACTTACGTGTTCGTGTTGTTCGTATTTGGAGACAATTGTTCATCGCACAATCCGCAAAGCATGATAAAATAGTGATACTAATTTAGAGCTAATTAAAAGCAAGAAATGACTAATATGAGTAAGCAACAACCCTGCTGTAGTCAACGCATTTACAATATTACACGGGCGCAGTTACCGCTTTCATGCCCGATGAAAGAAATGACATTGTGGGATGCTCATCCGAGAATCTACTTACCCATTGAAAAAACCGGTCGCGCAAAATGTGGTTATTGTGGTGCTCAGTTTATCCTCATCGACTTTGACGCTCACCCGTGACTAACACCCTTATCGTTGCACCTGCTTGGATTGGCGATATGGTGAGGATTCAGCCATTGGTCGCAACCTTAAAAGCACAAAATCCCAACACACAGATCACTGTACTTGCACCCAAAAGTACACTTGCCTTAGCGAAGCGTATGCCATGCGTTGATGCATTAATTGAACAACCATTAGGACATGGTGAACTTAACTTGGCTTTACGTTACAAGCTAGGAAAATCGCTGCGTAATAAGCACTACACCCATGCTATTGTTGTACCTAATTCTTTTAAATCCGCTTTAGTTCCTTGGTGGGCAAAAATTAAAAAACGTACTGGCTACTTAGGTGAACAACGTTGGCTACTACTCAATGATATCCGCCGAGCGGACAAAATAAAATACCCACAATTACTCGCCCACTATTCCGCCTTGGCGTTGCCAAAGGATAGCATATTGCCATTTCCATTACCACATCCAGTATTGGTGACCTGCAACGTAAATCAAAAAAACTGTCTAAACAGGCTGCAATTAGGTATTACTAAGCAACGAATATTAGCGCTCTGCCCCGGCACTGCTGCCGGTCCAGCAAAATGCTGGCCTGCCGAACATTTTGCACAAGTGGCACAATATTATTTAGAGCAAGATTGGCAGGTGTGGCTATTCGCCGCAGCTAGCGATAAAAACATGACCGGAAAAATCCAAACTCTCACCGGACAACGCTGCGTTGACCTTGCTGGCAAAACCAGCTTGCTCGATGCAGTTGATTTATTAGCAATAGCACAAATGGCTATATGCAATGACACTGGAGTGATGCATATTGCCGCTGCCGTTAACGTGCCGGTGGTTGCCATTTATGGTTCGAGTTCATCACGCTATGATCAACCACTCAACCGGCAGCATAAAACCTTACAATTAGCATATGATTGTATTCCATGTTTTAAACCCGAATGTCGCCTGGGAGGCAATAAACATCTACGCTGCTTAAAAAATTTGACCGCAGCAATGGTCGTTAACGCCAGTGAGTCATTATTGGCATGAACGTATTAATTGTAAGGATGTCTTCGATGGGTGATGTTATTCGAACCTTGCCTGCTTTAACCGATGCGCAAAAAGCCTTTGCCGACATCAAATTCGATTGGGTGGTAGAAGAAGCGTTTAGTGAAATTCCTGCATGGCATAGCAGTGTTAATCGCATAATCCCCATTGCCTGGCGGCGCTGGCGCAAAAAGCCCTTAACATTATTTTTTCATCAAGAATGGCGACAGTTTCATCAACTGCTGCATCAGCGAAAATATGATTACATCATTGATGCACAGGGTTTGCTTAAAAGTGCCATAGTTACCCGGATGGCGGAAGGTCTACGTTGTGGTTATGATCGAAAATCGGCGCGTGAATCATTAGCAGCGCTAGCGTATACAAAAAAATTTGCTATTAATAAAGCGCAGCATATGATCGTGCGTATGCGACAATTATTCGCTGCGATTCTATGTTATTCCTTTGATAGAGAAACCGTCGATTATGGCATTAAATCATCTGCAAACGCTCATCCAGTTGTTAACTTACCGAAAAAATATTGCACCTTCGTGGTGAACACCTCAGAAAAACGCAGACGCTGGGCCATAGAAAATTGGCGGCAATTATTAGCAAAAATGCAAGCGGCACAACAACAGGTAGTCATACCCTGTGGCTATCGACAGGAAGAGTCATACGTGCGTAGCATCGCTGCAGATTTCAATAACGTCACGTTACTATCAGAAACCACCTTGCAACAGTTACGCGATATTATCGCACAGAGTCAAGCAGTTATAAGCGTCGAGACCGGATTAGCCCATCTTGCTGCAGCTCTTGGTAAACCTACCATTACGCTTTATCGATCTACCGATATTACACATATTGCCACCATGGGCAAACAACAAGTCCATTTGCTCAGCAACACACAACACCTCGATATTGCTGTTACCGATGTCTGGAGACAAATAAAACTCTGGACGCCCTAAATTTACAAGTTATCATTATATCTTAGTTTATACACTGGGAGGCAGATAACTTGAAACAATTTAAATGTGAAAAATGTCTGACTATTAGAGAGGTAAGCAGCGTCAGTGCCGGTTACTTTCTTATGTGTGAATGTGGTGGACGGATGTTATTAATTAAGACAGCATTACCATCTACAGACAACTATGTGGTATCCATGAATATTGCAGGTCTGAACTACGGCAAAGAAATAGATGAAGCTTTCAAAAAATCAAAACAAGGAGAAATATTAAAGCATGCTATGAGTAGCCTTGAGAACCACTTAACAAGCAAAACAAGCTTAGTGCAATACGATCTAACTAAGAGTCTCTCAGAACGGCGTGTGTATTACAGTTGCGCTACATTGGTTATTCACCAACAAAACACTTGACCGATTGAGAGACCGAGAATTATTCAATATCATCTCAATGCAGAGGAAATACGCTGATACTTTAGGTTATCAAGATTTACTAGTAAAGATTTTTAGTGACAAACACCGTAAGTTAATAAGGAAGAGTGTCATCAAATTTTCAAATTATCCCCATTGGAGTAATGCATTGCAGTGCATTTACTCAACTCGACTATTTGATGATTATCAAACATATGCGCATTGTTTAATAGCTTTTGAATTTACCACAACTAGCGGGAGACGTAGTGGCCACGCGGTTGCCCTTAAGTATCAAAAATCTCCTTTCTCTAAAGAAGAAAAATTATTTTATGATCCAAATTTCGGTGTGGCGAGTATGAAAAATAAGAATACTGGATTTGGAGAATGGATTGACCAAACCTATGAAAAAATAACAAAAGTACTAGTTTGGCATTTTTAAAATAGCTCTGAAATATAAGCTCTCTATCATTTTTTTCTGATTAACCTACATTCTTATACGTAAATAAGCCAGTTTTAGCCTATCTACCTTGGTATTTTTTAGGCAATAAGCGATGATCATTTGACTCCGTTAATGATTTTTTACACAAAAGGCCAAGCATGCTATTGTACGCCGTATTTAGCTATATAAACCCAACTGTAATTGGTTCAATGCATCAACAACCACGTTTTTTAATCATCCAATTCCGATAAATTGGTGATGTGCTTATTTCGACTATACTTTACGAAACCGTAAAGCGTAACTATCCGAATGCACAAATCTATCCATATGCAGCAGCCGTTGCCCAAAACAGTCCTTTTATCGATAACCCTGATTATCATGCCAAACGGCATCTTGTCATAACGCACTGTCAAAGATACTGAAAACCATAAAAAGCTAAACTTTCACGCTCGATATCAATTCTTTTTGACCGATCAGCAAATAACACGGGCAAGAAACACATTACGCCAACGAGGAATTGACTTTAATGCGCCGATTTTTTTTCTTCTCCTCTAGGTAATCCCAGTCGGTACAAAAACAAGGGTCAGAAGATAATCCTGTCACTGTGATCAATAATTGTCCTGACTTACCATGCACAAATCATTCTCTATCCCAGTCCTAAACAAATAGAGCAGAGTTTACGTATGCGCAATAAGACCATACACTCAGAAAAAGTCTTTGTATTTACCAATACCGATATCCGAGAAATGGTGGCAATCATCAAACTTAGTCATCTTTTTATTGGCAATGACGGTGGCTTTCTATATATTGCTGTCGCCATTGGCATACCTTCGGTCATTATTTGCTCATCGGCAATTTGGTACCACGATTGGCATATTAAAGGTAGATAATGATGAATATAAGCACTTACTGATTGGGCAGACACTGGCAGCAACACAAAAACTTTGCCTATTAATTCGCGCAAAATCTGTGCAACAGGGAATTGCTAATCTGATGTAGCGCCACGTTTGCGCATAATCAGCGATGCATATAATAGCGCTGAAAACAATATATAAAATAAACGCGGGGATTCGCCGAGTAACAGATCTGCGCTCATTGAAGTGACTATCATCACTAACATAAAGGCAGTGGCCACGTGACGTGCAACCGGTTCAGTAAACCGAAAAACGGCTACGCATTGCCAACCCCAAAGCAACAGCAGCGCCAGCAAACCAACGATACCGTGTTCGACTAGCATACGGTAATATGTATTTTCTGGAGTCGTTTGTGGATGATCGATGTTAGTAACACCTCCATCCGCCTTGGCCCCTTTTATGGCAATATCAGCAAGAAGGAAGCCACCTGTACCATAACCAACTATAGGTCTTTTCTGCCACAATGTTAGGGTGTTGCTCAGATATTCATGGCGAATGCCAGCTGAGGTTTTTGCTTTATTTACATTATGTAGCATGCGATTGATTCCAGTATGCAAGTTGTCAGAAAGAAAAAATATAACCAGCAGGGCAATTGCTACAATTATAGTACCAGTTATTTTTTCTTTAATAAGACCAAAGGTTTGCCAAACAAAGACGAACATTAATCCTGCATAGACAATGTAACCAGTACGAGAAAGACTTTGCCACAACACATTGTATGACAATAGAATAAAAACAAATATCCATAACCATCTGGTTAAATGATACCGGTTTAGCCTGAGCATGATAAGCGTTAGATAGGCACCAAACGCCACAAAAAGCGCCCCGTAAATTTTAAAAAACACATAATAAGGTGCAGGATGCGCAAACCAACTTACTTGGGGTAAGCAATGAAAATATCCTAGCCATGCAATCAATACTACGATGATACAGCCAATAACATAGGCTTTTATGGCTTGCAGAAGAAAAGATTTGTCAATCGCAATCATCGGCAATAAAAATAGTATGGCAATAATCTCACCTTCTTTTTTTAAAACAGAGAAACGCCAATGATAAGACGCGTCCGTATAAAAAAGTCCGACCACAAATAACAGAAATAGCAGCAATAGACACCACACAAAAGGGCTGCGGAACAGCAGACGACGCGAATGCCACCAAGATCCACCCAACAGTGCTACTAACAAAGTGGGTACAAAACTGATATTTTGCATTGCCAAAGAAATTGGCATACAAAAAGCAAAAAAGATAAACAAATATCGCGCTATATAATTGCTGCAGTCAGACCAAGCAGAGGTTTTAAGATGCATATTGGCTTTCTTGTGATAAATAGGATACAGACAAAAAACTATATATTATTTAACGCGTTTACGCAAATACCGAGGACAACATCAACAACTGGTTTTCTTGAAAAGCTGTGTTTGCTAGCGCACGCTTAAAACTAGTCCTTTTTACTAACGACTTAGGTGATTATCATAGGCACCATAAAGAAGAAAAGAATAAGCAAAGCTGCTCATCGGTTCTATAGCAATTTTTCTAGCCTTTGTTTACTTTGTGTAATTTCGATATTGGCAGCTTGGCTTAAAAAGTGTGTACAAGTACCGATAAATCAGTGCATGTGCACCAATTTCAAAACCGGTAGCAGCCCAAGACCTCATTGTACTGCAAAACTTCTGTGCCGGTGACTGCAATTTAATTTAGAATAGATGAAGAATACACTTGAACTATAATTATTACTCCAATGTGAGTAATTTAACATAACGGTAATAGGAACCTTCGGCAAAGCTAACCGATAAAATAAAACCTGCACGTCCGTCGAGAAAACCACCCTTTAATAAATACACTTTAATAAACATCCACATTGAACGGGTAACCGCCTTAAATAATGAACTTTTTTTTCCTATAGCAGCCCGTTGTTGCGCGACTAAACTCGTATAGCGATTCATCTTCTCGATAATTGCCGCGACATTAGCGAAAGAATAATGCAAAATTGGTTGCGATAACTTGCGGACACGTCCATCGATTTTTATAGTTTCGTGTACAATCACATTGGTAAAATGGCCATGTTTGCGCTTAAACAAACGTATACTGTTATCTGCTCCACAAGCGTGTTTGATGATCTGACCTAAGAAAACCACTGGACGTTTGATTGCATAAGCATCATAACCTTGATCAGCTTGTAAGATTTGTTGGATTTTATCACGCAAAGCAATGGAAACTTCTTCATCTGCATCAAGTGAAAGCACCCATGTTCGTGTCGCTTGTGCCAAAGCAATGTTTTTCTGTTGGCCATAACCATGCCACGTGGTTTGACTAACTTTATCAGTATATTCGCGGCAAATATCTACGGTATTATCGATACTGCCAGAATCAACGACAACAATCTCATCTGCCCATTTTACTGATTCCAAACAGCGACGAATATTATTTTCCTCGTTTTGGGTAATGATAATAACGCTTAATTCAGACATTGCTTTACCTGGTATTGATTAGTTAACATGATAACACCTTTAACATTTAATATACCGATACCTCACCAGGTGGTCGGGTTTTAAAACGCCGATGCATCCACATATAATTCTCCCGGTGTAATTTAACAATTTCTTCGATACAGTGATTAATACGGTTAGCATCTTGTAGCGCATCATCACTTGGAAAATTTGCTAGTGAATCCCTGATCACCACTTCGTAGCCCTTATTATCTTTATTAGGCAAACAGTAAATAAACAACACCTGCGCAGCGGTTAACTGCGCAATGCGTCGCGTCGCTGTCGCCGTTGCAGTTGGCACACCAAAAAAAGGCACAAATACACTGTTTCGTTGGCCAAAATCTTGATCAGGCAAATAAATAATCGGGGTATTATTTTTTACTACCCTAATAAAAGATTTTAAGTTCTTTTTCTCAATCTGTTTGACAAAAAAAGCAGCTCGTTTTTTTTTAATTAGGTGCGCAAAAAATAAACTTGATGACGGCTGATAGACGATACCAACGGGCAGTATCTTGCCTAAAATACGCCCACCGATTTCTAATGTAGATAAATGCGGTGAAATCAACAGCACGTTTTCTTTTGCTGTTATTTTTTCCTCGAGGATAGATAAGCCGCTAATGCCACGCGTTAATCTGTCGATATAGTGTGGCGATCCCCACCAAGCAATCGCCGCTTCGACCAACCCTCTACCCAATGCCCTGAAGGTCAAATTCATCAATCGTTGACGCTGTTGCAGTGAATCGTGTGGGAAGCATAATGCTAAGTTTGTTAAGATTATACGGCGCCGTGAAGGTAACAGCTTCATGGCAAGCACACCCAAGCAATTACCCAGGCGCATTGCCAAACGATAAGGTAATTTTGCTATCAGCCATAAAATCGCTACACCACACCATGCCAACCAATAGCGCGGCTGCCAAAATACACTATTATTCACTGCCTGTTCACTCACAAAGTTGCCCCCAATACCAGCTACACATGTTACAATAATTATATTCTTTCACAAAAATATTTTTACATGAAAATACACATTCCCGATTTTACAGATTTACGCGTATTGATTATTGGTGATGTGATGCTAGACCGTTATTGGCACGGTGATACCTCACGCATTTCTCCAGAAGCACCAGTTCCTATAGTACACATCCGCGAACGCGATGAGCGTGCTGGCGGCGCTGGCAATGTCGCTCTAAATACCAGTTCTCTAGGTGTACAGACG
>CAYWDC010000010.1:0-13980 GCA_964456955.1 uncultured Gammaproteobacteria bacterium
TCCAACAGTAGGTCACATGACATTCGGTTTCCAAAGCGGTAGTCCTGATATTGGTAGTTTTAAGTTGAAGCTTTTTGATCTTTCTGATATCGCTGATTTTAAAACATGTGTTGATGAATACACATCTGTGTTAAACTACTTGAAGCAAAATCGGTTCTATCACAAGAAGCCCGATGACGCTGCTTAATTTAGAATAAGCAGCATGGCTAGCTACTATCTTTAAAAAGACTTGTTCGGCAACTAGCTGACTTTTTAGTTATCAAACCGTAAATCTAGTCTATTCATTACCACATTTGCCATCGACATGCCTAATCGATCAGCCAGCCGATCGATTAGGCTCGGTCTAACGGTATAATCAATCATCTTCTGTTGTTTGATCACTTCATGGGCCACATAATCTGCACTACCATAAGCGTCGATCAGACCCAATTTTTTTGCCTGGACACCGGTCCACACCCTACCACTAAAAATATCCTTGGTCTTGCGCAAGCGTTTGCCTCGACCTGCCTCGACTGCGGCAATAAATTGCCGATGTACATCATCGACCATTGATTGGGCAATGTGTCGGTCTCGTGCTGTCAATGGGGCATAAGGATCCATAAAGTCTTTGTTCTTGCCACCAATGATAACGCGACGGGTAATGCCAAGCTTTTGCATCAAGCCAACAAAACCGAAATCTTTCATCACGACACCAATAGAACCGACCAAGCTACTTGGATTAGCATAAATACTTTGCGCAGCGACGGCAATAAAATAGGCTCCTGACGCACAAGCGTCTGCACATACCGCATAAACCGGTATTTTGGGGTGCAGCTTGCGCAAGCGCATAATTTCGTTATAGATATCATCTGCCTGCACTGGGCTGCCTCCAGGACTATTAATACGCAAAACAACACCACGGGTACCCGCATCGGCAAAGGCATGCTGTAAAGACACAGTCACTCTATCAGCATCTACCGGCCCACCGGCGGCAATTAAGCCGTCTAATCTAATCACAGCAACATGTGGTTTTTCGCGCAAGGCTTTGTCAATCTTTTGGGAAAATAGCAACGACAAAAGCATAGTAATAACAAACAAAAGTATGACTAATTTAAAAAACAACCCCCAACGGCGCTTACGGCGCAATTCCTTTACCAACTCACCTACCGCTAAAGATAACACTGTATTGCTATCACCATCACTTTTTCCACTCATAAAGACAACTTCCTAAAATCTGTGCTTTTTATCATGCATCATTGTAAATTGAAATTTATCTCCCTAGCAAGCCAAAAAGATTTAAATCGCCATTTATATTAATGCTGGCAAAGCTTTTCTTGGCGTGCTAGCGTTACAAATGTAATAATATTATCATAACGTAAATTTAGCTAATATTTACGAGATACGCATAATGAAAAATACAATAAAAAATGAGTTTCGCCATCGGTCATCGGGAGCTTGTTAGCGGCGATAATGATAGCTTTCGCAGAAGGTGGTATTGAGAGAGTCGTTGATCCTGATGGGATGCGACATTATTACCACACCACAGATTATCCCGGTGGCTATACACGTCATGAATTTACACTAACAGAATATGGCTAGATTTTGCCAATATGCTCGGTCAAGTGGTCACATCAAGGAAATTATGGGTCAATATAGTAGTGATTGTGATGGATATGGGGAATAAAC
Organism: uncultured Gammaproteobacteria bacterium; assembly: GCA_964456955.1. Lineage (GTDB taxonomy): Bacteria > Pseudomonadota > Gammaproteobacteria > JABDGN01 > JABDGN01 > CAYWDC01. Next base: position 1,666 of record CAYWDC010000010.1, read on the forward strand.
ACGGCGCTTTTTGATATAGTGTCTGGGAATTGAGTATAATTTTGTCTTCCTTTTAATCCAATCGCCTAGGATTTAGCGACAAAATTAGCTCTCTCCCCAAATAAAAACAACCCGTCTTCTTTAAAAAACTGGTAGCCCATCGGCTAAATTGATGTCTGTTATTCTTTAATAAATTTATTAACTTATTATTATTTTCATTTGCAGTGCCTAATAAAGCATAAAAAAATAAAAAAACCGTCTGCTTAAACAGGATATAAGCTTCCACTTTTTTCACAAAAAGTGAACGTTTTTTATTTATAAAGGAACAACGCCGTAAAAACTTATAAACTTAATGCTAGCCTTTGTTGGAAAACATCGTCTGGTGACCGTAAATAGGCACTGAGATAGCGTTCACTTTGCATCTGTTGCAGCCGACTGCAGGTGCGTTTAAAGGCAAATGCCGATTTTTCACCGCTATACAACTGCTCTATCGGTGCAGCAGCCGACATTGCAAACCGTATCCGTCGATCATAAAGCACATCGATTAAGTGAATGAAACGCAAGATGGTATCGTGCCGATTGGCGGCAATGACCGGCACATCGCTGAGCATGACTACCGAGAATCTTGCTGCTATTTGCAGATAATCATCACTGCTGCGGGCAGTTTCGCATAATGTCTTAAAATCAAACCAAACCACGTTAGGCGCATGGCGAAGCGGCTGCAGTAAGCGGCCGTTAATCCGCAACGCGTCGTTGCAAGCAACAGCATCACCGGCATAATAACGAAAACTGCGCATCATCTGCTGTGCGGCGTGTTGATTCAAGGGCGTAAAATAAACGCCAGCAGGTTTGTTGTACTGCAAGCGATAGTCTATATGATTATCGACATGAATAACCTGCATATGGCGTTGTATGAGTGTTATTGCCGGCAAAAAACGTTCGCGCTGCAAGCCATGTTGATATAAATCTTCCGGTTTGCTGTTGGCGGTGGCGACCACACAGACACCAGCGGCGAAAAAATGATGTAGTAATTTACCCAGCAGCATTGCATCGCCAATATCTTTCACAAAAAACTCATCAAAACAGAGCACTGAGATCCGCTTTGCCCAGCGTTTGGCGATGATTTGCAATGGATTTTTTTCACCTTGCAACGTTTTTAACTGTATATGAATAGAATGCATGAATTCGTGAAAATGCAACCGTGTTTTTTCTTTAAAAGGCAGAGCATGAAAAAAAGTCTGTAATAGGTAACTCTTGCCCGTGCCAACATTACCCCACAAATAAGCACCCCGGATCGGTTTACGTCTGGTTAGTAAGCTACGCCACCCCTGTTGTCGTCGTACCCGTTGGCATAAAGCACGATAAATTTGTTCGAGGATCTCGATTGCTGCCGCCTGACTAGGATCGGGATGAAAATCTGGATCAATTAAGTCTTGTTGATATTGTACAGATGGGGAAGTCTTCATTGGAAAGCCGTAATCAGTTTAGTTTTTAGTTCGATTAACTTGCCATGAAAAAAATGACCACTTGTTGGCAAGCAAATTAACTCGGCTGGATGTTGTCTCTCGTTTAACCAATCAAATACGCTTTGTGGTTCGACCACTTCATCCATTTCACCTTGCACCACGGTCCATGGTATCGTAATGTCCGGCAAACCTTGGAATGCTGGATACTGCACCGGGGGCGCTACTAGCAGCAAGTGCTGTAACTTATCTTGGTAATGACTCGTTGTTGCGACAGAATAAGCAACATAGGCGCCAAAGGAAAAACCAGCAAGATAACGTTGTGCCGTTGGCAAAGTTTTACCTAGCCAATCGAGTACCGTGAGCAAATCCTCGGCTTCACCAATACCGGACGCATGTTCACCGGTTGAGGCACCCACACCACGAAAATTAAAACGTACCATATTAAATCCTAGATCAGCAAAAACGCGTACCAGTGTGGTCACCACTTTGTTTTGCATCGTCCCACCGTGTAATGGATGTGGATGACAAATGACGATGGCTTTATTTAAGCCTGCTGCTTGGGCAGTGGTTGTCGCCACCTCAATATCACCGGCGATGCCACTTAATAAAAAATGGGCTTTTTTATCAGGAAATTTAATCGGATCTCTTGCCAACATCAACAAATGATAGCAAAAACTGATGTTGCTGCATATAAAATGTCCTGTCTTAATCAATACGCTTGCCTATGTAAGGAATATAAGAATCTGCGGCACCAACTCAAGGAATACAAACGAGTCATAGGGTTTGATGCTATTCTTAGTCTTTATAACACATTAAATCAAGATCTCGATCATCCATCAAATTACTTTTACACATTAATTATTCATTAATATATCGACAAACTGATTAAATAGAATATTATATTTAAAAATACTTGCGGATAAGTGAAATCGATACAAATGACAGTCACTATGTGCATATTAACTAAATACTTGACGTTATATAGGTTATGGGAAAACACTAAAATAAAAATTATACACTGAATACCGATTTGCTAATTTACTGTATCAATTACCTTCACGCAATTACCTTTATGTTAGTGTCGGTTTACTTTGTCAAGAAAACAGCATGGCGATATTTTTGTATGGTAAAGTTTATTATGAAACATGAAAAAATGCGACATACATTGAAACAATCTGGATTTTTCAAAGGGAAAATGAATCCTTTATTGTTCTCAAATAATGCTTCATTTGAGCTTAACCTTATCAAACAAAGTTTTGCATCGTTACCAAGAGATCCTTATGCTGAGGACACAAACAATCGTTTCAGAGCATACGCCAACTTAATATTAATTCCATGGGAGCGTCGCCTCTTTTGGATGCCGACAGAAAATAAAAACGGACAACATTTTTCGTCTTATTGGCAAGGTAATCATAATCCGGAATATCAGGATAAAATTCGCCGTTTTACGGCCCTAAATTCTGAGGTAAAAAATTCTGCTTTACTTAAAAATCTTATTCTGCATGATTTCGATTTGACTTTCTGGGAAAAATAGAATTGCAATTTTCCGCTATATGTCGGCGTTCATTTTGTGAAGCTATTGGTATCAGCAAAAAATCCCCATGCTATTTCTTCACCGAATTGTATGCACCGTGATGGTGAGACGTTTACTTTTGCTCATTTATTTACACGCCACAACGTTACCGGCGGTATAAACTATATTGCCGAATCTGAGTGGGCTAACTACACGCTGAGTAATATTCCTTGTGACAATATTAAAGCCAAGTTTGAATTGCATGAAACTTTTGAAACTTACGCTGTGTATGACAAATTAGTCAGTCACTATATTTCACCGATTGAGCTTGAGAACGAAGCGCTTCGTTTCGGTTGTCGAGAAATTATCTTGCTTGATTTTTCAATGATGAAGCAACACCTGATCTAAACGATATGCTGCAATTAGGACTTATTACTCTTACACTTACACTCGGTTATATCTGTTATCAGTTACCGATTAATAATGCTATATTAAGTCAGTGCTTAACTTGGTTAACCATACTCATTCTACTATTCATGGGGTATCACTTCGGTGCGCATGCCAAGCATTTATTGCACGAAGTTATCACCCTAGGCAAGATAGTGGGCACATTTACCCTATGTCTGTTGATTGCTAATACACTCTTCATTGGTTTGTTTTTCCATTTTTATCATGGCAAAGATACGTCTTACAAAAACATAGTTGATTACAAATTCAGTCAGTATAGCCGATATTTATTGGATGGCATGAAATATCTTGCATGGGTTATTGGCGGCATAGTACTCGGTGCACTATTGCATGTAAACTTGTCATTGATTAATTTTATTGTAAATGCATTATTGCTGGTGATTTTATTCATTATCGGCATACAACTCAAACGTCAATCAGTCTCACTGCTGACAGTGTTTACCAACAGTACCGGCTTATTAATCGCGCTGCTGGTTATCGTCAGTTCATGGTTAGCGGGGTTATTAGCGGCGTTATTGCTAGGACTGCATGCAAAAATCGGTCTAGTGCTTACTTCGGGTTTTGGTTGGTACACTCTAACCGGTATTCTAACCGGACAGTTGGTCAACCATCAATTAGGTACTGCTGCCTTTTTTATTGATTTTCTACGAGAAATGATCGCCATTATCATAATTCCTCTACTTGGTAAAAACAATAGTCTAATTAGCATTGGCTATTGTGGTGCTACGGCGCTAGATTTTACCTTACCAATTTTGCAAACAACGTTGGGTGAGCATACTGTACCGATTGCTGTTAGCAGTGGTTTGTTATTAACGATAGTGGTTCCTCTGCTTATTCCGATTTTTGCACAGGTTTTATTTTAAATAAATATACTCCGTGCCATGCGCTTGAAAAATAAAGAGAAAACTTATTTAGTTTTTGAAGTCTCAGGCGACGATATACAGATCGTTAAATAGGGTGTTAAAATGAAACTTAAAAAACTGATCGGCTTGCTGAGTACAAAAGCAATGATAAATTCTGCAGAAGCAGCGTCTAAATCACCTTGGCTGGAAAATAGTAAAAATCGTTCGCTGAAAGTACATTTTAAGCACTCTCGCTTTCCATGGCGGGTACATGTGAACTGGCGATGGCGTGAAGATGAATGTGATTATCACCCTGCTGTCCCTAATCGTGTAAATGCTCATATTCCTAAAAAGTGTATTTCTTCTCAAGGTGGAAACACTACAGACTATAGAAAACCTGTAAACCTGATGAGATAGCATCTGGAAAAGGGATGCGTCGTGTTTTCCTCTTCTGGCCGAGCCAGATGTTAGGCCATGAATATGGCCTAACATCTTTAGAGTGTAGCGCGAATTTCCTTTAAGGATTATGCAACAGCTTCTGTGCTTTGGCCAACTTTTTCTCGATTATTTTCCGCTTTAACCCTGAAATTCGATCAAGATAAATTTTACCGTTTAAGTGGTCCAACTCATGCTGAATGCATTTTGCCAAAAATCCCTCAGCCGTCAACTGTAGCGGTTGCCCATAACGATTTTGCCCTTTGACTGTTATTTTTAACGCGCGTCGCACACGAGCATACACATAGACTTGCGCATTATGACTAACAGACATGCACCCTTCTTCTTCGTATTGTTCACCTGCAGATGCAATGATCTGACCATTGACGATGCAAAGTGGCTGACTATGGTCAGGTGACAAATCGATCACCGTAACATGTGGCGCTGGCTCAACATCAAGTTGGGTTGCGGCTAACGCCGCACAATTTTCTGCAGCATGGTGAGTGGCAAACATATCGTTCACCAGCTGCTGTAAACATTCACCAAAATCTGTGACTCTGCTGCCCTTGCGTTTTAGTCGTGGATCGGGATATTGTAAGATATCGATAATCGCCATGCGCTACCCTGTTCTTTGGCAAGGACAAAGAATAGGTAAATATTAGGCCGACGTCAACTGCTATATTATTGCTGCAGTAGAACCACGTGTAAGACAGTCCTACAGGTACTTGCTTAAAAAATGACCGGTATAAGAGGTCTTATGTGTGGCAACCTGTTCTGGCGTACCAACGGCAACAACGGTGCCGCCTTCATCTCCTCCTTCAGGACCAAGATCGATGATCCAGTCAGCTGTTTTTATGACATCAAGATTATGTTCAATAACAATAATGGTGTTGCCACGATCTCGCAGGCGATGTAATACTCTGAGGAGTTGCTCAATGTCATAAAAATGCAACCCGGTAGTCGGTTCGTCGAGAATGTATAGCGTCGCACCAGTATCTCGCTTACATAATTCTTTAGCCAGTTTAATGCGCTGCGCTTCACCACCCGACAGTGTGGTTGCACTCTGCCCTAAAGTGATATAAGAAAGGCCAACATCTACTAATGTTTGTAATTTGCGTGCAATCACTGGTACGGCACTATAGAATTCCAATGCATCTTCAACCGTCATGGTTAATACTTCGTGAATGTTTTTGCCTTTATATTGAATCTCTAAGGTCTCACGATTGTAGCGTTTGCTCTTGCATATTTCACACTCCACATAGACGTCGGCAAGGAAATGCATTTCCACGCGAATCACACCGTCGCCCTGACAGGCTTCACACCGCCCGCCCTTAACATTAAAACTAAAACGTCCCGGTGGGTAACCGCGCGCACGTGCTTCGGGCACCTGCGCAAATAATTCACGAATTGACGTAAACATGCCGGTGTAGGTCGCAGCATTTGAGCGTGGTGTACGCCCAATCGGACTTTGATCGATATCGACAACCTTGTCCACAGATTCTAGGCCAACAATTTTTTTACAGGGCACAGATTCACTGGGTTGCGCATGGTTAAGTTGTGCCGCTGCCCGTGGATATAGAGTATCATTAATCAAGGTAGATTTACCGGAACCAGAAACGCCGGTGACACAGGTGATCAAGCCAATCGGAATATCGACATTAATGTTCCGTAAATTATTTCCCTTGGCTCCTTTGATACTCAACATTCGCCTGTTATCAAACTGATGACGCTTTTTCGGTACCGCAATCTTGCGTTTACCAGAAAGATAATCACTAGTTAACGAATGTTTTGTACGTATGATCTGTTGGAATGAACCCTGGGCAACGATCTTACCACCATGCACGCCGGCGCGCGGACCAATATCTACAATATAATCAGCACTGCGAATGGCATCTTCATCATGTTCTACGACAATAACCGTATTGCCTAAATCACGTAAATGCACCAGTGTACTCAACAAGCGATTATTATCGCGCTGATGTAGGCCAATCGACGGTTCATCAAGAATATACATCACCCCAACCAACCCCGAACCAATTTGGCTTGCCAAACGAATGCGTTGTGCCTCACCACCAGACAAGGTTTCGGCACTGCGGCTCAAATTCAAATAATTGAGTCCCACGTTAACGAGAAAACCGAGACGATCGATGATTTCTTTAAGGATTTTCACCGCGATCTGGGCTTTTTGTCCTTTCAGTTTTAACTGTTGAAAAAAATCATGCGCTTGCACGACTGACATCTCAGTAATGTCACTAACTGTTTTATGATTAATAAAAACATGACGCGCCTCGACCCGTAATCGTGATCCTTTGCAAGTCTTGCAACCAGATTGCACCATGTATTTTGCTAAATCTTCACGCACCGCACTAGAATTGGTTTCACGATAACGACGCTCCATATTGGGAATAACGCCCTCAAATACATGTTTACGTTTAAACTCCCGTCCACGTTCACTAATGTAGATAAACTCAATTTCTTCATCACCACTACCATAAAGAATGAGATGACGAATATCCTCACCTAGCTCATGCCACGGCGTATGTATAGAAAAGCCATAATGTTTCGCCAATGATTGCAACATTGCAAAATAATACAAATTAGTCTTATCCCAGCGAACAATGGCCCCTTCTGCTAACGATACTTGCAGCTTAGTGATCACCCGCTGCGGAGCAAAATACTGTTCCACACCCAAACCATCGCAACTGGGACAGGCACCGCTGGGACTATTGAAGGAGAATAAACGCGGCTGTAGTTCTACAATGCTGTAGCCACATTTAGGACAAGCGAACTTTGCCGAAAAAACCTGTGGCATTTTTTCTGGTTGCTCAAGCCAACCAACGCTGACTAAACCATCGGTCAATGACAATGCGGTCTCAAACGATTCTGCTAGACGCGTTTTACTAGCCGTTCGTACTTTTAAGCGATCGACGATCACTTCGATACTATGCTTTTTGCGCAGATCTAAACTGGGTGGATTATCGAGTTCAATAATCTTGCCGTCGATACGGGCACGTAAAAATCCCTGACGACGTAAGTCTACCAATAGCTGTACGAATTCACCTTTGCGATCTTGCACCATCGGTGCCAAAATCATGATCGCTGTGTCTGCCGGCATCGTGAACACGGCATCGACCATCTGACTCACCGTCTGTGCTTGCAATGTAATCCCGTGTTCAGGACATCTTGGCTCACCAATCCTTGCATATAGCAAACGTAAATAATCGTAAATTTCAGTAATGGTACCAACGGTCGAACGCGGATTATGCGACGTTGACTTTTGTTGAATTGAAATTGCGGGTGATAATCCTTCGATGTGATCAACCTCAGGTTTATCCATCATCGACAAAAATTGTCGTGCATAAGACGACAACGATTCAACATAACGCCGCTGCCCTTCGGCATACAAAGTGTCGAAAGCCAATGATGATTTGCCGGAGCCGGACAAACCCGTGATCACGATAAGCTTATCACGTGGTAAAGTCACATCGATATTTTTCAAATTGTGAGTACGCGCACCACGTATTGTTATTTCATGCATTCCATTGTGCCTTTACCAATAGTGTTCGACGGTAACTTTGCAAATAGGTGGTGTTGCACCCAGCAAAATAATAGCCGACTTAGATATCTGCTTAAGAAAACGACAACGCTAAGATATCGTTCGCCGTTACGTCGATGGACGCTGTCTAAACTATCGTTAAGCTGGCCTTTTGCTAGCCAAAGTTGTTATTATACAGCCACATAATACAAAGAGAAATTTAAATGACCAAAACCGAACGTCAATCGACGATCTTTCTGGGACTGATCATGTCTTTTCGCATGCTCGGATTATTTATGATCTTACCGATCTTCACCTTGTATGCCCATAAACTAACAGGCACAACACCACAATTGATTGGTTTGGCACTGGGTATCTATGGTCTAACGCAGGCATGCTTGCAGATCCCTTTTGGCATGTTGTCCGATAGGTTGGGACGCAAGCCGGTGATCTTCGTCGGTTTAATCATCTTTGCCTGTGGCTCTGCCATCGCCGCATTATCACATTCTATTTATGGTGTTATTGTAGGGCGCGCTCTTCAAGGTGGTGGCGCCATTGGTAGCGTTATTATTGCTCTGCTTGCCGACCTCACCAAAGATGAAGATCGCACCAAGGCAATGGCAATTCTTGGCATTACCATCGGCATCGGGTTTGCACTCGCCATCGTTTTAGGCCCTATACTCAATGGTATCATTGGTGTCTCTGGGATCTTTTGGCTGACCGTAATATTGGCTTTAATCGGTGTATTACTATTATTCTGTGTACCGAAACCTGCAAAAACCGTATTTCACCATGATACCGAACCAGTAGCTACGTTATTCAAAAGTGTTTTACGTAATGTAGAATTATTACGTCTTGATATCGGCATTTTTATTCAGCATGGCATTTTAAGTGCCAGCTTTATTGTTATTCCACTTGTGCTGCAAGATACCACCGACGCTGGAACAACACACCAATGGCTTATCTATTTGCCGATCATAGTAATCGCCTACCTTGCAATGGTACCCTTTATCATTATTGCAGAGAAAAAACGCAAAATGAAACCGATTTTCACCAGCAGTATCGTTACCATCGCGGTCAGTCAACTTATGCTCTGGCGTCAACATGAGAACATTACCCTATGCATTATTGCCTTGGTATTATTTTTCACGGCTTTTATCATTCTAGAAGCAAGCCTACCTTCTTTAGTATCAAAGATTGCTCCTGCTGGCAGCAGAGGTACCGCCGTTGGTGTCTATTCCACTGCGCAATTTCTCGGTATCTTCACCGGCGGCACTGTTGGCGGCTGGATATTTGCTAAAGGTGGCACTAGTAGCGTATTTATGCTTTGTTCCCTTGCCGCACTATGCTGGTTGATCATTGCCGCCAGCATGCGCAAGCCACCTTATTTAACAACAAAAACCTTTAGTTTAGCGGCATTTAAAGAGCAAATGTCACTACCAGTACTCAACAAACGCATAAAAGCCATCCTCGGTGTGTATGATGTATTTATCAGCAACAAAGATAACACTGTCTATTTGAAGATAGATGCACAACAATTTGACAAAACTGCACTAGAACAACTTTTGGTTCCCTTTGCCGATAAAGAATGTTAAAATCAGTTTTGTATTATGTTGCATAGAGGTTATCATGGCAAGTAGGGGCGTTAATAAAGTAATGATTGTTGGCAATCTGGGCAGTGATCCTGAAGTACGCTACATGCCAAGCGGTGGCGCCGTAACTAACATTAGCGTTGCCACATCCGACACGTGGAAAGATAAGTCCTCTGGAGAAGCCCAAGAACGCACCGAGTGGCACCGCATCGTATTATTTAATCGTTTGGCAGAAATTGCCGGTGAATATTTACGCAAGGGCTCAAAGGTTTTTATTGAAGGCGGTCTTCGCACCCGAAAATGGCAAGACAATTCTGGGCAAGATCGTTATACAACTGAAATTGTTGCTCGCGAAATGCAAATGCTCGATAGTAAGAGCAGTGGTGGCGCTGAATCTACGGTGGATAAAAAGCCACTCGAAAACCAAGCACCGCAGCATAATAATGCGAATATCGACGATTTTGATGATGATATCCCCTTTTAGCAAACTTACTTAAAAGGATCCTCTAGTCGCATCGCGGTGATTACAGTAAACCTAATGCTTTAACTGCTTCATGTTCATCACGCAGTTCTTGCAAAGTGGCAGCAAACTTCGCTTGGGAAAATTCGTTAAATGTTATCCCTTCGATCACATTAAGTTCGCCTTTTACCACGCATGTTGGAAAAGAAAAAATGAGTCCAGGATCAACTCCGTATTCACCGCGGGAACATGTTGCCACAGAAAATAATTGGCCTGCCGGCGTATCATGCGTGAGATGATAAATACTATCAATCACCGCATTAGCGGCAGAGGCAGCAGAAGAAGCACCACGTGCTTTAATTACCGCAGCACCACGTTGTTGTACAGTAGCAATAAAGTCATTTTGTAGCCAATTAAGATCACTAATAACTTCCGTAGCCGGCTTACCATTAATCTTAGCATAATAAAAATCTGGAAATTGCGTCGATGAATGATTGCCCCAAATTACCATGTCGCTAACTGCCGTCGTATCGACCGCCGCTTTGTTTGCTAGTTGATAAACCGCGCGATGCTGATCGAGCATGGTCATGGCAAAGAAACGTTCGTTAGGAATTTCTGGTGCACTGTGCATCGCAATCAAGGCATTGGTATTGCAGGGATTGCCGACAACAAAAACACGGACATCACCATTCGCATGGTCATTGGTTGCCCTACCTTGTGTAGTAAAAATATGGCCATTAATTTTTAATAGATCGGCACGTTCCATGCCAGCTTTACGTGGCACTGCACCAACCAGTATTGCCCAATTTACATCACGCATCGCGGCATTTACATCGCTAGTGCAAGTGATTTTCTTCAACAAAGGGAAAGCGCAATCGTTTAATTCCATCGCCACTCCATTCAATGCCGGTAATCCCGGTTCTAATTCCAATAACTGTAATTCAATATCAGTATCTAAACCAAACATTTGCCCAGAAGCGATACGAAATAATAAGGCATAGCCAATTTGCCCTGCAGCACCAGTGACTGCTACTTTTACTCTCTTATTTGCCATTTTTTCTCCCAAAAATTATTCATTAAAATATTGCTGCCACTTGTAGTCTGCGTCGCCAACGGCAATAAATTCCGGATTGAGCAATGAAGGTTTGCTATTATAACGCAATTCTTTGCCATTACGATCTAGAATGCGACCACCTGCCTGACGCAAGATGCAGTGGCCAGCAGCTGTATCCCATTCACTGGTTTTGCCAAAACGTGGGTAAATGTCCGCACGACCTTCAGCGACTAAGCAAATCTTTAGTGCACTACCGCAATAGTGCAGCTTATATTGACCAAAGCGGTTTAGGTACTGATGCGAACATTTGCCATGGCGACGACTGACGGCAATCATTATTTCGCCGTCAGGATGCTTTCTGGTCTTGATAACCTCATCTTTACCTTTACGAGTATGTTTACGTGCACCATAACCTTGTACGGCTTGATAAACGACTTGCAATGCGGGCGCATAAACAATACCCAATACCGCTTGTTGTTCTGCAATTAACGCGATATTAATGGTAAATTCATCGGTTCGTGCAATGAATTCTTTGGTGCCATCGAGTGGATCGACAAGCCAATATTGTTGCCATTGCTGCCGTTCGTTATAAGGAATAACTGTTAATTCTTCTGACAAAATTGGCACCCCTGGTGTTAGCTGACTTAAACCATGAACAATAATGTCATTGGCCATAATATCCGCTTGTGTCACTGGCGTAGCATCTGCTTTAAGCGTTACATCAGTGTTATCATGTTGATAAATCTGCATCATTGCTTCACCCGCTTGTTGCACTAGCGCCGTTAGCGGTGTTAACAAGTGCCACCGATCATTATTAATCAACCAATAATACCTCTTTTGCCAACAACAATGCCGACGCACTCATGGCACCGGCAAATTCTTCTTGTTGCAACAAATTAGCATAGTCATTAAGTGGCCATGTGACCAGCTCTAATGGCTCCGGCTCATCGCCCAATAATGTTTCATGATAC
>CAYWDC010000011.1:0-13872 GCA_964456955.1 uncultured Gammaproteobacteria bacterium
AATTAATACTATACTCGATAAGCCACTACACATTTTGCATGTTGTCAGCGGACTGGACGACGAAAAAGTGATGCATACGCGTAATTTCATTATGTTACAATCGCATAGCAAGGCAAGCATTGTCGAACAGTATATTGATCTTGATAGTCGAAGTGAATATTGGCGCAACAATGTCAGCGAAGTGATCTTATCTGCTCGGGCACAATTGGATTATTATAAACTACAAAATGAAGCAAAAGCGGCAAAGCATACCGATTTCATTGGTATTCGCCAGCATGCCGAGAGCAATTGCCAAACCTTTAATCTTGATCTCGGTGGAAAATTGGTACGCAACGATCTGCAGATAAAATTGACCGCGGCTGGTGCCGAGTGTGCGTTAAACGGTTTGTACTTGGCCAAGCAAGGGCAGCATATTGATAATCATACCTTGGTTGAACATGCGCATGCGAACACCTATGCTAGAGAGTACTACAAAGGGATTGTTGCAGCAAAATCACGTACGGTCTTTAACGGGCGCGTGCTGGTGCAGCAGGATGCACAAAAAATAAAATCAGCGCAAAATAATGCCAACTTATTATTGGCAAACGATGCTGAAGTCGATACTAAACCAGAGTTAGAAATTTATGCTGATGATGTCACTTGTACGCACGGTGCAACGGTAGGTCAATTGAGTCAAAAAGCCATCTTTTATTTGCAGAGTCGTGGAATTGATGCGGTGCTAGCAAAAAAGATATTAACTTTTGCGTTTGCTAATGAAATTATTGGCAAAATAAAACATGATGTTATTCGCGAATTTATAGCGCAACAGCTACCGATAGGATTTCATAACGATGATCGCTTACTTGAGGTGGGAGAATGAACTTTGCGGTAGAAAAAATTCGTCAAGACTTTCCTGTGTTGCAACAAACCATCAATGGTAACAAATTAATTTATCTGGATAATGCGGCAACGAGTCAAAAGCCACTAGTGGTTATCGACGCGGTGGCAAATTATTACAAAACCACTAATGCAAACGTACATCGTGGTATTCACACCCTAAGCCAGAAGGCGACGACTGCTTATGAAGCGGCACGATGTTTATGTCAACAATTTGTCAACGCAGCGGCGGCGGCGGAAATCGTTTTTTGTCGCGGTACCACAGAAGCAATTAACTTAGTTGCACAAACGTATGGGCGCGCCAATATTAATGCAGGCGACGAAATTGTTATCACCGCACTTGAGCATCATGCAAATATCGTGCCGTGGCAAATACTTTGTCAACAAACTGGGGCAATATTAAAAGTTGCACCAATTAATGAGCAGGGCGAAGTGATTCTGGCAGAATATGAAAAACTACTCTGTAATAAAACCAAGCTAGTTGCGTTGAGTCATGTATCAAATGCTCTGGGCACTGTTAACCCAGTAAAAAAAATGACCTCAATAGCACATAAGGTAGGTGCCGTAGTATTAGTTGATGGCGCACAGGCAGCACCGCACGTAATTGTCGATGTACAAGCGATTGGTTGTGATTTTTATACGGTTTCGGGACATAAGTTATTTGCCCCCACTGGGATTGGCTTCTTATATGGTAGAGCCCAATTGTTGCAAGCGATGCCACCCTATCAAACGGGCGGTGAAATGATCGAGCAAGTAACGTTTGAGAAATCGACCTATGCTCCTATACCGTATAAATTTGAAGCGGGCACACCGAATATTGCTGGTGCTATTGGCTTGGGTCAAGCAATAGATTATGTTAACCGTATCGGCAGAGAGGCAATTGCCAATTACGAGCATGAATTGTTAGTTTATGCGATGCAACAAGCTGAAGCTTTTCCGGGGTTACGGATTATTTGTACCGCAGCGAACAAAGCGAGTATTTTATCATTCAATTTGCTCAACATTCATGCTCATGATGTTGGCACCATTCTCGATCATCAAGGCATTGCAGTGCGTACTGGACACCATTGCGCGATGCCAGTGATGCAATTTTTTGCGGTACCGGCAACGGTGCGTGCGTCATTTGCTTTTTATAATACTAAGGCGGAAGTCGATCAATTATTTGTCGGTTTGCATAAAGTAAAGGCAATGTTTAGCAATGTCTGATTTGCAAGAACTTTATCAGCAAGTGATCATCGATCATGGCATGCATCCACGTAATGTGGGTGAATTACAACCTTGCAGTCATCATGCAGAAGGCTTCAATCCATTGTGTGGTGATCAATTACACTTATATTTAGATGTAAAGAATGAAAAGATTAGTGAGGTTAAATTTATGAGTAATGGATGTGCCATCTCGACCGCATCGGCCTCACTGATGTCACAATTTATACAGGGTAAAACTGTAATCCAGGCATGCCAAACAATGAAAGATTTCACCGGTATGCTAATTGATACGCAGGTACAGCCGTCGCCGTCGCTTGAAAAATTAATTATTCTTGCGGGCGTAAGAGACTATCCGGCACGTGTTAAGTGTGCTACATTGGCATGGCATACCTTAGTTGCTGCGTTAGATAATGCTACTGCGGCGGCGACGACGGAGTAGCATGATGTTTAATAAAAAGCAGAAGAAAAAACAAGCAAGCGAGTTCTTAGCACAGCACGAAGTCGCAGTTAAAGAGGAAAATGGTGTACCAGTAACATCGACTACCGGATCCACAGAAAAGCCTGAACTCAGTAAGAGAATCATTGACGTATTAAAGACAGTATACGATCCAGAAATTCCAGTGAATATTTATGATTTAGGTTTGATTTATAACATTGATATTAACGATGATAATTTTGTAACAATCGACTTGACCTTAACTAGCCCAGGTTGTCCGGTAGCACATACGTTTCCCCATATGGTGAAAGAGGCGGTTGTTTCTGTGCCTGAAGTTAGCGATGCCGAAGTGGAGTTGGTTTGGGATCCACCGTGGAGTCAGCAAATGATGAGTGAAGCAGCAAAGCTTGAGTTGGGTATGTTCTAAACCGTATATGATCATTCCGCATATAACGATCACTGCTGCTCAATCAATTTAATCATTATGTCTAATGCTTATGGTTTCATCTTAGCCACTTTTTCTTTAGGTAAGTTGGTAATAGCAGCGACCTTTTTCACACTGTCACCGTTGGCCAGCATATTGCGTGCAATTTGGGCAATATCTTCAGCCGAGGCTTTTTTTATATATTTCGGCGCATAACTGGTTTCTTGCACCTTGTAGATCGTAAACAAGGAAATACATGCGCAGAGTAGAACAAGGATCTCGAGACTAGCTGTAGAATGGGTCGTTTTAATCAATAGTATGGCAATGAACGGGGTTGTACCACCAAAGATACTCGTGGCAACCGCATAGGCGGACAGCACCGAAACGCATATGCACCGGTACAATCTCCACCATGGTGACCGTAACTATCACCCAATAAGCTCCACAAAAGCAGGTTATCACCAATTGTGCCACCAGTGCTAATAACATATTGTGCTGCTGCAATAGCCAGAAATAGGGCCAGATCCAAATCATAGCGCCAAAGGACTGTGCTAAATAGCCAATGAAAAAATCGCGAAGGTACTAATAATGCCGGCGAGTTGTTTTCTTCTTAAGAGCACGAGCTTGCTTTTCAAAAAAGGCAACCGGAACAATGTGAGGTGACAAAATGAAAACTTAATATTAAGTTAAAATTTCAGTGGTGCTAGCTAATGATCTGGTGACGTGCTGAGCGCTAATGGTAATCCCATCGTGTACGCTGCTGGTCTTATAGAAACAGTATTTGTAGTTTTAAATTAATGTCGCCTGATAGTTGTTTGCCGATCGTAATTTTAAGGGCGGGAGGATTTTTGATAGGTGCGAAAAACCTTATCCCAAATATGCCAGCTAACGCCGAAATTTACATTTTGTTTATAATGGTGGATATCGTGGAATTTTTTATAACGATAAAGAAAAGTATTGGGTCTTATTAGCCGATGATGCAAAATATGATGACAGCCCACGTAGACATAGTAACCACCAATAAAACCAGCCAGCAAGCAGGCAGTGATTCCATAGCCAATGATTGCCCCGATACCCCAAGCAATCAATAAATAAGTAGTCAAGGTGATCCACGTTGGTGTGCCTAACAGGCTGCGTGGATGTGCGTGATGTTCCTTATGTCCAGTGCGAAACAACGGCGCGTAATGGAACAAATAACGATGCACACAGTATTCGGTAAAGCCCCAGATAAAGTAACCAATAATGGTCAGTAAAATTGCCAGCCCAAAGGATACCTGTAGTTTCCAGATTGCTATTATTAACAGTATTACCATGACACAAGGATAGATGTAAAAATCAGTCCAATAGCCAGTAGTCATGATCTTAAACAATAGCGCTTTATATTTTTTTTGCATTCTCTGCATAACTCGATGGTTATTTATTAATGGTATTTTTCAGTACTATAGCAAAAAAATGCATATTGTCCCATGTTTACTTAGTCGAAATCGGATATATTACTGCTTATTATAATTGTTGTAAGGAAAGGCGAATGTCACCTAAAAAGTCAACTGTATTTAACTTCGAGAAGACCATTGAAGACCTTGAGTCAATTGTTGCACAACTGGAAGAGGGTGGATTGAGTTTGGAAGAAGCAATGACAAGATTTGCAAAAGGTATTAAATTAACACATGATTGTTATCAAGTCTTGCAACAGGCAGAGCAGAAAGTGAAAATCTTGCTTGAAAAGCACGATGAATTTACACTCGTGGATTTTGCTGCGGATGAACTTGGTAAATTGGGTGAAACAGGTGAATAATTTTATTGGTAACTATCAAGCACGCATTGAAGATATCTTGCGATGTTGTTTACCATCAGCTGAGCAAGCACCAAAAAAATTACACGCAGCGATGCGTTATGCCATGCTCAATGGCGGTAAACGCATTCGCCCGTTATTAGTCTATGCTAGTGGCTTAGCCTTTGGCGCTGACGCTGAAGCGCTTGACATCGCAGCAGCAGCGATCGAGTTTGTTCACTGTTACTCTTTAGTTCACGACGATTTGCCAATGATGGACAATGATGCGTTGCGACGCGGCAAACCGACTTGTCATACAGTATTCGATGAAGCTACTGCCATCCTTGCCGGTAATGCATTACAAGCACGGGCATTTGCTTTATTGGCAGGCGATGAGCATAATGATGAGCGACGACGGTTAGCCATGGTGATGCAATTGGCCGACGCATGTAGCTCAGAGGGCATGGTGGGGGGGCAAGTAATGGATTTGGCTGCTACTGGCAAAACCCTGAGTACGTTGGAGTTGGCACAAATACACCGTATGAAAACCGGCGCATTAATCACAGCGAGTGTCCGTTTTGGCAGTATCGTGGCTGGCGTAAACGACGAAGTCATGCGGCATCTGGATGAATTTTCGTCACACATCGGGATAGCCTTTCAGATCCAAGATGATATTCTCGACGTTGTAGGTGATACGGTTTGTCTTGGCAAAGAAGCTGGCGCCGATCAGAACTTACAAAAGGTGACTTATCCGGCATTATTAGGTATGCAACAAGCAAAGCAGGTGATGCAGCAAGCTTACACAGTAGCGATAGCAGCATTGAAAAAATTGCCACAACAAACAAGTCATCTAAGTGAGTTAGTAACTTACATAATGCAACGCGATCATTGATATTGCCTTTTAGCAAGTCGATAGTATTATTATAGAGTGCTTAAAAGATAATTTTAAAAAATTTTCATTATTAACTGCAGAATCAAGTCACGGTCATTAAAGGAAGATGCATGAAATCCGGTATTTTATTAATTAATCTTGGTACGCCTCAGTCGCAGCATGAAGAAGATGTACGCGTTTATTTGCGCCAGTTTCTTAGTGATCCTTATGTTATCGATATTCCCGCATTATTTCGTTGGCTGTTACTTCATTTGATTATCTTACCACGGCGACCTAAAAAATCGGCAGCGGCGTATCGTAGTATCTGGACTGAGCAGGGTTCTCCCTTATTATTTAATAGCCAAGCACTCACTGTTAATGCGCAGGAATTGCTAGGTGAAAACTATCAATTGGCATTAGGTATGCGCTATGGCATGCCCAGCATTGCTAGTGCCGTTGCGAAACTGCGTGACTGTAGTCGGTTGATTATTTTGCCCTTGTTTCCACAATATTCGTTAGCCGCAACGCAAACAGCGATTGAGCAAGCGAAAACCGTGGCAAAAACCTGTTGGAGTGAGGATAATATCCACGTTATCAAAGCATTTTATGATGCACCAGGTTATATCAGTGCACAGGCAAAACTGATTGCAACAACTTTAGCTAAACACCCAATCGAACAGTTGATCTTTAGCTATCATGGGTTGCCGCAACGACAAGTGAAAAAGATCTGTGATGCCAGCGACATTTGTAAACTGTCGCACGGTTGCCTACACATTGGCATAGCAAATAAAGATTGTTATCGTGCGCAGTGTTTTGCCACCTCGAAAGCCCTAGCAAACATGTTACGGTTGCATGATGGACAATATATAACAACGTTTCAATCACGTTTAGCCGGGACTCGTTGGCTAAGTCCTTATACTGATAAACATCTTATCAGTATTGCTGCTAAAGGAATAAAAAATATTGCCGTTGTTTGTCCTTCCTTCGTCGTCGATTGCCTCGAAACCCTGGAAGAAATTGGTATTCGTGCACGCGAACAGTGGCAACAACTCGGCGGTGAAAATCTTTATTTGATCCCTTGCCTTAACGATAATGCCTCTTGGCTGGTGGATATCATTCTAAAATAAATAATTAAAGAAAAAAATAATACTAGCTTCTCATCATCAATTGGTGGAGGCGGCGAGAATTGCACTCGCGTCCGCAAATTCTCTACCTGCGGCTCTACATGTTTAGTACGGTCTTTAGTTTAACTATTTACCACCCGACAGACAGGATAAAAATAAATAGCGATCTCGTTGATTATTTAATGCAGATGTGACGAAAACACACCTTCACGAGCTTGTTTAGTATGACCATTCAACTCCAACGTTACAAGCATCAATTGGTGAATGGACGCCGACCAATAATTAAATCAGTCAAAGCAATTACGTTTAACTGTAAATTTAGGCAGCTAAAGCGTAGTTGCTAGCGTATTTTGCATCATTTTTTGCAACTATCAATTTATAGTTTGGATTAACGAGGTTTACTATACCCTCGACATGCACCTTAGGCTTCGCAACTCACGTCGAAACTAAAGACGCCCCCTTTTAAGTAGATTATAACATAAATTGTTAGTTTTTTATCCTGGGTACGGTATCTTTTTCTTGTCTTGTGAAAGAAATTCTCATATCGGTGTTAATCGATAAGTGGTTTAGCGCATTTTTTTTAACATACGTTGCTTACTACGCTGCCAATCTCTTTCCTTAATACTGGCACGTTTATCGTGTTGTTTTTTCCCTTTCGCTAAGCCAATTGTTAATTTGGCACGGCTATTTTTCCAGTAGAGTGTTAACGGTACCAGGGTATAACCTTCACGTTGCACGGCGCCAACCAGTTTATTTAATTCCTTGCGATTGAGTAATAGCTTGCGAGTACGTTGTGCTTCTGGATTAATATGTGTCGATGCAGATAATAAAGGGGGAATTTGTGTGCCGAGTAGCCATGCCTCTCCATTTTTGATCAAGACATAGCTGTCGATCAATTGGATCCGTCCGGCGCGTAGGCTTTTTACCTCCCAGCCCTGTAATACTAGGCCAGCTTCATAGCGAGTCTCAATAAAATACTCGTATGATGCTTTCTTATTAACGGCAATCGTTGCCGCGTCAGGTTTCTTGTTCATGCTTGATTAGTGTTTTTAATTTATAGAGTATCTCTAAAGCCTGTTTAGGTGACAGTTGATCGGGATCGATACTCGTTAGTAATGCATGTGCAGTATCTTGTTTCTTTATCTCGGTGCCGACGTACGCTCGTGCATCAGCCGATGTTGGTTGGTATGTTAAATGCGTGAGCTTTTTTTGTGCTTGATGCAACACTGGTGGTGGGAAACCAGCTAATTTGGCGACATGAAGACCATAACTGCGACTCGTTGGTCCGGATTCTATTTTGTGCAAAAAAGTAATAGCATCGCCATGTTCGGCAGCAGTAACATGGACATTTTTAATGATCGCGTTTTCACTAGCCAGTTGGGTTAATTCAAAATAATGGGTGGCAAACAGGGTAAAGGCACGTATATTAGCTAGTTCTAAGGCGCATGCCCAGGCAAGCGACATGCCATCATAGGTGCTAGTACCACGTCCAACCTCGTCGACTAGCACTAAGCTGCGCTTATTAGCATTATGTAGAATATTAGCCATTTCAGTCATTTCTAACATAAAAGTGGAGCGACCGCTAGCTAAATCATCACTGGCGCCAATACGCGTAAAAATCTGCTCAATGGGACCAATCGTTGCGTTGCTTGCCGGTACATAACTACCACAGTAAGCTAGCAGCACGATTAATGCTGTTTGTCGCATATAAGTTGATTTTCCCCCCATATTTGGTCCAGTTATCAACAACATACGTTGTTTGCTATCGATATGCAAATCATTGGGGATAAACGCCTCTGTTTGAATTTTTTCTACTACCGGGTGTCGTCCTTGCTTTATTTGTATAATATTTTCATGTGTTAGTTCCGGGAGAACAAAATTTAAACTTTCAGCACGTTCGGCAAGATTTAGCAAAACATCTAGCGCTGCCAGACTTTTTGCTAGTTCTTGTAACCTTGGTAGTTCAGCTACGACCTTTTCTAATAATTCTTCATAAAGCTGTTTTTCCCGTGCTAGTGCTTTGGCTTGGGCACGTAATATTTGATCTTCAAATTGTTGTAATTCGGCGGTAACGAACCGTTCGGCATTTTTCAACGTTTGTCGCCGGGTATAATGTTCGGGGACCTGTTTTATTTGCCCACGACTGATTTCCAGATAATAGCCATACACCCGGTTGTAACCAACTTTTAACGTAGCGATGCCACTGTGTTGTCGTTCACGCTGTTCAAGATCAACAAGGAATTGTCCGGCATTGTCACTCAAATGACGCAATTCATCCAGAGTCTTGTCGTAACCTGTAGCGATCACACCACCATCACGGATCAATATCGGTGGTGTGTCGATCACGGCTTCCTGCAGTAGCGTTAATAAAGCAGACTGTGGTTGTGCCTTTGTACGGATTGTTTGGAGCATCGGTGTTGTAAATAATTGTAATGCTTGTTGCAGCAAGGGTAGTAGATTCAGTGTGGTGCGCAGTAGTGCTAAATCGCGTGGACGTGCCGATTTTAAGGCGATGCGGGCCAGGATGCGCTCAATATCACCGGTATCTTGTAAAATATTTTGTATGGTTTCGCTGCTTGCTTGTTGGATAATTTCGGTAATTGCCTCCTGTCGCTGCAATATCTGTTGTTGCTTGCGCAAAGGACGATTTAACCAGCGGCGTAAACACCGTTTCCCCATGGCTGTTTTGGTGGCGTCAAGTACCCTTAACAGGGTATGCTTGGTCTTTCCGGAAAGGCTTTGCTCAATTTCTAAATGCCGTCGCGTTACCGCATCCATAACTATGCTAGTATGACGGTCATATTTGCTTAGATATTGAACATGTGCTAAACGTTGTTGTTGTGTGTGTTGTGCGTAACCGAGTAACGCACCCGCAGCGTTCAGGGCAATGGTCAGTTCATCACACCCGAAACCGCTAAGATCTTTGGTACCAAATTGTTGTTGTAATAACCGTTTTGCGGTTTGCAAATCAAATTCCCATGCAGGACGTTTACACACACTACAGTTATTTACCAATAACTGGCTGGGAAATGTTTCACTGATCAGTATTTCTGCTGGTTTCAGTCGCTCTAATTCACTTTGCAACGCTTGTACACCAGTTACTTCTAGCACATGAAAGCGACCGCTTGCCATATCCAGGCTAGCGATGCCAAATTGATCATGATGCTGCGCAATAGCAACTAACAGATTATCGATGTCTTGCTTGAGTAATGCTTCATCACTGACAGTGCCTGGTGTAACAATGCGCGTGACTTTACGCTCGACCGGTCCTTTACTAGTCATCGGATCACCAATTTGCTCACAAATTGCTGCTGATTCACCTTGCTCAATCAGTTTACGTAGATAATTGTCTACCGAGTGATAAGGGACACCTGCCATCGGAATTGGTTCGCCCGCAGAATTTCCGCGTTTAGTCAAGGTAATATTGAGTAGTTCGGCGGCGCGGTAAGCATCCTCGAAAAAACACTCATAAAAATCACCCATTCGGTATAGTAAGAGTATCTCTGGATATTTCTTTTTAATACCTAAGTATTGCTGCATCATTGGTGTATGCTGTGCCAAGTTCATGGTTGCTTGTTATATGATTTGCTGAGACATATAAAGAATTTTAGCAGATTGTTGATTAAATGCATCGATTTGATTTTTACACCAACGTGATGATCAAGCCAATGATGTATAGACTAGTTTATTATCCAATTTTATGGTTAACAAACTATGAGCAATGGTGCGATCCATGATTTGAAGAGGCCATGTTTTTCTTAGCTTATTTAATAATTCTAGGTCAATAAATTATTACAACTTGTAATTAAAACAATTTTGTTAAGTTTTAGTTAGTAGACGTGCACAAAAAAGCGCGTTATAACGCGCTTTTTTGTTGATGATGTTCGACGAATTATGGAGTGGTTTCAGTGTCATCGGTACTATAGTCATCTAGGTTGATGTCGTCACCGCTACTATTGTCGTTCATGCTATCTTGATCCATGCTATCGTCACTGCTGCTATCGCTATTCATGCCGCTGTGATTAATGTTATCGTTATCCTGACTGTGATCAACGGTGTTACTATCATCCTGATCAGTATTGATATCTTGATTTTGTACCACAGCCTTTTCGTCTGGACGACTTTGGGATGATTTTTGATCGCAGCCTACAAGTAACGCGGTTGCAGCGATAGTGGCAATTATTACACTGACTTTCTTCATACTATAAAGATCTCCTAAAATTTTATCCGAAGGGTCTGAAGGCTAAGTTTACACTTAGCCTTCATTGCGTTATAGGACAAAACGAAGTATTTGGCAAGTCTTTTAGCAAAAACTGGCAGTCGTTTTTTAAATTGACCATTGTTATCGGTGATTAATAATTAAGTAATTTGGCAATGGTTGCTCAGCAAACTATTAGAGGAATGTATACCGCAACTTAGAATAATGCACTAATAATCCAACATTTTCTCATCATCATAATCCATAGCATAAAGCACAAATAACAAACATTGTTGCAAATTACTTATCGAGCAGTTGTAACAATGCTTGTAACGCAAAAACGACAGCTTGCTTGCGTACGGCATGGCGATCGCCAGAAAAAAAGTGTGTTGTTGTCATGATGTCGCCAATGGCAAATCCCCATGCAAAACAGACCATACCGACTGGTTTGCTAATAGTCCCCCCACTTGGGCCTGCAATACCGGTAGTGGCAATTGCTACTTGTGCTTGGCTATAACGCATAGCACCTGCAGCCATCTGTTGTGCGATGCGTTCACTTACTGCACCTTCATTGGCAAGTGTCTGTTCGCAAATGCCAAGCATTTCGACTTTTGCCGTATTGGAATAGGTGACGAAGCCACGATCAAACCATTGTGAACTTCCCGCAATTGCCGTAAGCTCTGCGGCAAGACAACCACCGGTGCACGATTCTGCGGTTGCTAATTTATAGTGTTGTTGTAATAGTGCTTGGCCTACTAGACAGGCTATATTTTCCGACATCTTATGCTAACTCCTTAGTCATAAAATTGCATTGAGGACCTTACCTGCCTGCTACTTATATTTTATAGTAACAATGCCGGTCTGAATGCAGTAGCGCCACTTAATATTTATTTGTTAATGAAGAAAAAACAAATAATAGTGTGTTGCAATAAGATTGGCTATTATATCGCTTACTGCTTCATAGACAATTGTCATTACTTTACGTATACTTAAAAGATAAAGGAAAATCGACTTTTCCACTTTTTTATGACGAGAGGTCTGATGACTGCAGCGATATTAGCCTTAGCCGATGGCAGTGTCTTTCACGGAATCAGCATTGGTATTGTGGGTGAAACGGTTGGCGAAGTAGTGTTCAATACCGCGATGACTGGCTATCAAGAAATGCTCACAGATCCATCTTACGCTAAACAAATTCTCACACTCACTTATCCACATATTGGTAATGTTGGTTGTAATCCTAACGATGCGGAATCTGACAGAGTGCATGCGGCAGGTCTGGTGATTCGCGATTTACCATTAACATATGCTAACTGGCGCGGGGAAATGTCGTTGACGGATTATTTGCAGCAACAACAGGTAATGGCAATTGCCGAAATCGATACCCGCCGTTTAACACGTATACTACGCGAAAAGGGTGCACAAAATGGCTGTATCATTGCTGGTGATGTGAGTGATGAACATATTGCTATTGAAAAGGCATGCGCCTTTTCCGGGTTGCAAGGCGTGGATTTAGTAAAGCAAGTGAGCACGAGAAAGAACTATATTTTTACTCAGGGTACTTGGACTTTGAGACACAATGGGTTTCGTCCGCAGAACGATTACCGGCACAAAGTAATTGTCTATGATTTTGGGGTCAAGAAAAACATGTTACGCATTTTAGTTGATCTGGGATGTGAAATCACCGTGGTTTTGCCAACCACATCGGCAGCCGAGGTTTTAGCAATGCAACCCGATGGGGTGTTTTTATCTAACGGTCCCGGTGATCCGGTACCTTGTGACTACGCGATTAACACCATTGGCGAATTAGTTGCTGCTGACATGCCATTGTTGGGTATTTGCTTAGGATATCAGTTGCTCGCCTTAGCCGTTGGTGCGAAAACCCGCAAAATGAAATTTGGGCATCATGGTGTCAATCATCCGGTAAAAGACTTGCAAACGCAGCAAGTATTAATCACCAGCCAAAATCATAGTTTTGACGTTGATGCAGATAGTTTGCCAAATAATGTGATAGCAACGCACACATCATTGTTTGATGGTTCTTTGCAGGGCATTAGATTAACTGACAAAATGGCATATGGTTTTCAAGGACACCCGGAAGCATCGCCAGGACCGCACGATGCAAATCCCTTATTCCAGCAATTTATTGATAACATGCAAGCAAATAAGATACGCTGCGATGCCTAAACGTGACGACATAAAGAATGTGTTAATTCTTGGTTCTGGCCCTATCGTTATAGGGCAAGCATGTGAATTTGATTATTCCGGCGTGCAAGCCTGTAAAGCACTAAAAGAAGAAGGTTACCGCGTCATTCTCGTTAATTCAAACCCAGCGACTATTATGACCGACCCCAGTATGGCAGATGCCATTTATATCGAACCTTTGATCTGGTCGGAAGTCGCAAAAATTATTGCCAAAGAAAAGCCTGACGTGTTATTGCCGACTATAGGTGGGCAAACGGCGCTGAATTGTGCACTTGATTTAGCACGCCACGACGTTTTAGAAAAGCATCAGGTCGAAATGATCGGTGCAACACGAGAAGCGATCGATAAGGCAGAAGATCGAGAGCAGTTTAATCAAGCGATGCGACGCATCGGGTTGAGCGTCGCGCGTTCTTATATTGTGCACACCATGGAGCAAGCAATCGCGCGTCAGCAAGAACTGGGTTTTCCGACAATTATTCGTCCAAGCTTCACTATGGGAGGGAGTGGTGGTGGCATTGCTTATAATCAACAAGAGTTCGTGGAAATTTGTCAACGCGGTTTTCAGCTATCGCCGACGCATGAATTATTGCTTGATGAATCATTGCTTGGTTGGAAAGAGTTTGAAATGGAGGTCGTGCGTGATAAACAAGACAATACTATCATTGTTTGTTGCATCGAAAATTTTGATCCTGTCGGTGTGCATACTGGTGATTCCATCACAGTAGCGCCGGCGCAAACGTTGACCGATAAAGAATACCAATTGC
>CAYWDC010000012.1:0-12965 GCA_964456955.1 uncultured Gammaproteobacteria bacterium
CGTAAATTGATCGCCATTATTTCTCTCCGTGCTGATGTTGACAAAATAAATAAGCCGGTACGCTGCTGAGCAACAATATGCAGCCGTAAAATAATATTTTCTCACCGGTGCCGAGTATTGCCCATGCTGAGTATAGCATTGCGATTAGTGTGATGCACCACGGCCCTAATTTCTTTTGTTGCCGATGTTTTTCTTGGCGTAACAAAATAATCTGAGCAATGGCGGTGTAAAAATAGGGTATGAGTGAGGCGAGTACCGCCAGCATGATAATGACTTGAAATTGCTTGATAAGACTATTGGACAAGGTTAACAATAATAGCAGCGTAATCAATAGCGAAGCGATGATTAAACCTATTGCTGGGACTTGACGGTGGTTGCGTTTAGCAAAGATCTTGGGAAATAAATGATCTTCAGCAGCAGCCATCGCTATTTGTCCTTGCGGTAAAATCCAACCATTGAGGCAACCAAAGCAAGAAATGATCGCACCGATTGCAACGATAGTTTTTCCAGTAGGCCTAAAGATAATTTGTGCAGCGCTGGCAAAGGGAGCATGGTCGTGTTGTAGAGTCGCTGTTGGTAACATGCCGATGATAACGCTGGAGCTTACTATACAAACAACAGCAGCAATCAGTGTGCCAATCACTGTCGCCCGCGGTATGTTCCGTTTAGGATCATTGACAGATTCCGCAGGTACGGTTGCTGATTCTAAGCCGATGAAATACCATAAGGTCAATGCCGCTCCCATGGTAATGGCAACAACGTTGCTGCGGTGTGGGGTGGTGATATTGACTGCCATGGTGTAGTTTTGTACGGAGACGAAATGCCAGCCGGCGATGCCAATGAATATAATCACTACCAGCTTGCAGAGGATAGTGAAAAGTTCAATCCAGCCAGAAATGTAAACCCCCAGTAAGTTAGTCAGGGTTAATAGCCACACCAGTATGATGGCCGCATAGCTAGCAATATGCGAGTCATCTAGAATAGGTACGAAGATGCTAGCATAACTGATTGTTACCAAGGCAATAGCGGCATTGCCAACCCACACGGCGATCCAATAGTTATAGGCCGTTTGAAAACCTAAAAAATTGCCCAGTCTGGCTTTAACATAAGCATAAGGACCACCGATTCTTGGCATTTGTAGACTCAGATTTGCAAACATCAGTGCTAAAATTACAGCACCAGTAGCCGTAAATAACCATGAATAAAGGCTAATGCTACCAATGGCAGCGAGATTGGCTGGCAATAGAAAAATGCCTGAACCAATCATATTACCGACAACCAGTGCAGTAAGCGTATAGAAACCTAATTTTTTAATCGGTTTTTTCATGATTACGTTATTATTTAATAGAATCATTGTTGTTGATCAATATTATCGGTATATAATTAAATTACCACTTAATTTTGTCGGACGATACCCTGTACCGAAAAATTTGTTTGGCCGATAGATATAAAATCAATAAATAAAGGATTTATAGCCATCCCTTTTGTGCAAATGAAAGGGTTTGCCCATCGCCTATAATGAGATGATCGTGGACTTTGACATCAATGAACGCTAGTGCTTTTCTAAGCACCTCGGTTACCTGCATGTCTTCACCACTCGCTTCGCAGATGCCGGAAGGATGATTATGGGCAAAAATAATCGCTGCCGCATTGTGCCGTAATGCGGCTTTGATAATTTCGCGTGGATAAATGCGACTTTGGTTGTATGTGCCTTTACTTAATTCTTCGTAAGCAATAAGATGATTATGTGTGTCAAGAAACAAACAGGCGAAGACCTCGTGATCTAAGTGACGTAATTTTGCGGTGAGAAATTCGATAGTATTATGGTGATTACTGAAGATTTGTTCTTTATTTATTTTTTCTCGTAAATATCGTAAACTCAATTCGACAATGGCTTGCAATTGCACATATTTTACCTTGCCTAAGCCAGGAAGATGCGTGAATTCATCAAGTGATGCGTGCAACAAATGTCGCAAGCTACCGAACTGGTTTAATAAATCTCGTGCCAGGTCAACGGCGGTTTTGCCGCGAACGCCCGTACGTAAAAAAATAGCCAGTAATTCTGCATTGGATAGGCTGGAAGCACCCTGTAATAATAGTTTTTCTCGTGGTCTTTCATTAACAGCCCAACTGGAAATAGTCATTAGTTATGCCTTTCCGTTTACAACGGAAAAATAGTATAATAAATTTATAAACAGATCAATCGCAAAGTTAAGAAAACCATTTTATGAATAATAATTTAACATCTATGTTTTGTGATATATTTGCCTGGGTAGAAAATGATGAAATCAGTTCAGTTTAAAATTTTAGATAAGCGAATAGGTACGCAATTTCCCATGCCACATTATGCAACTACAGGTTCTGCTGGCATGGATCTGCGTGCTTGTATTGATGCGCCGTTAATTTTGTCAGGTGGTGAACATGTTTTAATTGAAACGGGTATTGCGGTTTATATTGCCGATGAGAATCTTACGGCAATGGTACTGCCACGTTCTGGTTTGGGACATAAGCAAGGAATTGTGTTGGGTAATTTACTGGGATTAATCGATGCAGATTATCAAGGGCCGTTGATGCTGTCATTGTGGAATCGCAGCAGTAAAGATTTTTGTATTGAACCTGGTGCGCGTGTGGCACAGATGGTATTTGTGCCGGTGGTGAAAGTCAAGCTGGATAGTGTAGCCGAATTCAAACAAACAACCCGAGGTGCTGGCGGTTTCGGTAGTTCGGGTGTATATTAATCGTTTCTTTTGCCTTTTTGTTAGCAAAACCATGGATTTAAGATCAGCGATTTATCCACGTGGTTTCTATTTTGGCACGTTGTATGGATTAAGATGGGTCAGGAAAATAGTGCGATATGGTGTTATATTTGGGGTAGCGCTGCCCACTGTGGTGCTGATTATTTTTGATTTTTATGCTTTAATCAAATTTCACCACAGTGCAACACCTTGGTCGTTTCATCACTTATTACCGAAAGGTCGCATGGTTGATAGCTTATCGTATTTAACGATTATTATGTTCGCGATGGCAGGTATTGAAGTCATCCCCACTTTTGCTAATGCAGTAAAAAATGTAAAACGGGATTTATACGGTGGCTTATTACTTGCTGCGACTATTATTGTGATATTTTACACCTTAGGCACTGTTGCTATCAATATTTTGCTATCTCCTGCACAAGTCCAAGAAACGTCTGGTTTAATGCAAACATTTACGGTTATCGGCATGAAATTTCATTTGCCTTGGTTTGACCGTCTTTTTGCTTTTCTATTAACTTTTGCAGATTTAGCGGCTTTATGCCTGTGGTTGCTAGCCCCGATCATTATGTTTTTCAAGTGCACACCGCCGGGCATTTTACCAGAGCTGTTACATGAGGTAGATGAGAATGGCACTCCACGGAATGCCATTTTATTTATGGGTGTCTTGATCACAATAGTTATTTTAACAACCAACACATTACCGGGTGCTAACGTGATGTATCAAGTCCTCGTTTTAATGTCGACCATTATTTATTTTATTCCCTATCTATTTTTAGCGGTGATTTATTTTAAATCAAAACACCGGCTCTGTTAGTGAATGCATCGTGGAAAAAGTATTATGTGCTCGTATAAAGTGAATCCATCCATTCTGCAGAATATTTTTCGTTCATATGATATTCGCGGTATTGTTGGTCAAGGTTTAACGGAAAATAATGTTTACACCGTTGCACGTGCCTTTGCTAGCGAGGCTATTGCACGTAATAATAATGAAATTGTTATTGGGCGTGATGGACGTTTGTCGGGAGAAAAATTACTGGCTACGCTATCCCAAGGGTTGCGGGATGGCGGATGCAATGTGATTGATATTGGTGCGCAACCCACGCCATTATTGTATTTCGCCACACACTTACTAAAAACCGGTTCTGGTATCATGCTTACCGGCAGCCATAATCCAGCAAATTACAATGGCTTAAAAATGATGTTGGGTGGCAGAACTTTAGCGAAAGGCGGGCTGAAAAATCTGTACGACCGTATCATCAAGGATCAGTTGCATCGAGGTGATGGTACGTACAAGACAATCGATGTGCTTGACGACTACATACAAGCGATGCTTGTCGATATACAGCTCACACGTTCATTAAAAATCGTGATCGATGCCGGTAATGGTATTACTGGTAAAGTTGCACCTAGGCTTTATCGTGCTTTAGGCTGTGAAGTCACGGAACTTTTCTGTGACGTTGATGGTCATTTCCCGAATCATCACCCTGATCCAAGTCAGCCAAAAAATCTAGAGGATTTAATCGCTGCAGTAAAAGAACAACAGGCCGATATCGGTTTGGCCTTTGATGGTGACGGCGATCGTCTCGGTGTGGTGACTCATGATGGTATCAGCATCGCTGCCGATCGACAAATGATGTTATATGCAATCGATGTACTAGGAAAAAATCCACAAGCAACAATTATTTTTGATGTTAAGTGTACTCGCTTTCTCGCCGATATCATTAAGCAACACGGTGGTAAACCATTGATGTCGAAGACCGGCCATTCATTAATTAAGGCAAAGATGCAAGAGGAAAGCGCCTTACTTGCCGGCGAGATGAGTGGCCATATTTTTTTCAACGATCGTTGGTTTGGTTTTGACGATGCGCTATATGCGGGGGCACGATTGCTAGAAATCATTGCATTACAAAATAAAACCGCCAGCGAAATTTTTGCGGCATTACCCAACAGTATTACCACACCCGAAATTAATGTACCGATGGCCGATGATGAAAAATTTACTTTTGTTGAGGTATTACAAAAACAGGCAGATTTTGCTAATGCCGAGATCAATACACTAGACGGTATTCGTGTTGAGTTTGCCGATGGTTGGGGTTTGCTGCGTTGTTCAAATACCACACCAAACTTAGTATTGCGTTTTGAAGCAGACAATGAGAGGGTGCTACAACGTATTAAGACGTTATTCAAAACACAAATGTTAAGGGTCAATTCGCAATTGGTGTTAGATTTTTAATTAGTATTCCTATCCACTATTCCTCGGCGACCATTACGCGGTTCTCTTTGTTTTAGCGAGTGTTGTTGGGCTTATATTTCTCTGCGTATTCGATTAAATCGGTGATGTTAACAATACTGGTGACTGGCACTTGGTAATGCGCAGCGATTTCTTCTGTTGCTGAACTTGTTGTTTGCCCCCGCTCTTGTCGATCGAGCGCAACGATAACGCCACAAAGATTGGTTTTAGCCGCATCCAAAAAGTTAATTGTTTCACGCACTGCGGTGCCAGCAGTGATTACATCATCAATGATAAGCACTTTCTTATTTGCCAAATTTGCCCCGATGATATGTCCACCTTCACCATGATCCTTCGTTTCCTTACGATTAAAGGCATAAGGAACGTTCTTACCTTTTTCTGCTAACGATATTGCCGTTGCGGTAACAAGTGGGATACCTTTGTATGCCGGTCCAAACAGCGCATCATAAGTTAAGTTTGCACGTTCAATGGCATCGGCATAAAAACGGCCCAATTTTTGTAAATCTTTACCGGTATTAAAAACACCAGCATTGAAAAAGTAGGCACTTTGGCGTCCCGACTTTAAGGTAAAGTCACCAAAGGATAACGCACCGCGGTCTAGAGCAAATTTAATAAATGCTTCTTGGTAGCTTTGCATCCAACACTCCGTTGCATTTTTGTTATTTTCATTAATCAGTGTAGAGTAAAATACGTGTTTTGCCAACCAAAGTACCTAACTAGCCAAGCAATGATATCGACTAATTTTATTTTTTGCCTATAATTTATTATTGGTGCTTATTTCTGGAGGTTCTGGTGTTGCGCGTTATTTCTTTTAATATTAATGGTATTCGTGCGGCGGCGAAAAAAGGGTTTTTTACTTGGTTGCAACAACAAGATGCCGATGTGGTTTGTATTCAGGAAACGAAAGCGCATGCAGAGCAACTTGGTGACGAGATTTTTTCTCCCAGGGAATATCATCGCTACTTGTTTTCGGCGCAGAAAAAAGGCTATAGTGGTGTAGCGATTTATACTCGACATAAGCCGGATGATGTTGTTGTCGGATTGGGATGGTCACTTGCCGATCACGAAGGGCGGTATTTGCAGCTCGATTTTGGTAATCTAAGTATTGCTTCGGTATATTTGCCTTCTGGTTCGTCAGGAGCAGAACGTCAGCAACTAAAATATCATTTCATGGAAAAGTTCGCTAAAGATTTACAGCGTTTTCGTTGTCAGCACCGAGAATATATTATTTGTGGTGATTGGAATATTGTTCATAAAGCAATCGACATTAAAAATTGGCAGGCAAATCAAAAAAATTCTGGTTGTTTGCCAGAAGAGCGGGCTTGGCTAGAGCAATTATTTACGGCAGAGGAATGGGTGGATGCATTTCGCCAGCTTAATAAACAAGCGGAACAATATACGTGGTGGTCAAATCGTGGCCAAGCACGTGCGAATAATGTTGGTTGGCGCATCGATTATCAGATAATTACACCAGGATTAACGGATAAACTTAAGGCTACTTCAATCTATAAAGACCAGTGGTTTTCTGATCATGCTCCGTTAACGATTGATTATAATATTACCGTTAAAGCTAGGCAGCGCAAGCAATCTTCTGCAATTCAATCAGCTTCACAATGCCGCACTGCGCCAGTTGTAACATCCGTTGTAATTCATCAATAGAAAACGTTTTTCTTTCGGCGGTGCCTTGTACTTCAATAAAGGTATTATCCTCAGCCATTACGACATTCATGTCGGTTTGCGCGGCACAATCTTCGACATAATCTAGGTCTAAAATAGCTTCATCGTTACACCTGCCCACGGAAGTAGCCGCAACAAACTGTAAAAAAACATCATCACCGATTTTTTGTGCCGTGCGCATTTTTTGCAGTGCATCATACAGGGCAACACAACCACCGGTAATTGCCGCGGTGCGTGTACCGCCATCTGCCTGAATGACGTCGCAATCGACGGTAATCGTGGTATCACCGAGCTTGTCAAGATCAACCGCTGCGCGCAGTGAACGCCCGATTAAGCGCTGAATTTCTAAGGTGCGTCCAGTTTGTTGACCTCGATTAGCTTCTCGATGCATCCGCTCGTGCGTAGAACGTGGCAACATGCCGTATTCCGCCGTCACCCAACCTCGCGCATCACCTTGTTCTCTCAGCCAACGTGGACGTCCCTTAGCCACCGTCGCATTACATAATACTTTCGTATCGCCAAACTCGATCAACACCGAACCTTCGGCATGCTTAGTGTAGTGACGCGTGAAGTGAATGGCACGTAACGCATTGTTTTTTCGATGATCAAGGCGCATGGTTATCCCTTTTTACTAAAGGCATGAATAAACTATACCAGAATTATAGTATAGAGATCTTGCATTGCCAATTATAAAGACCAGAAGCGTAAAAAATACGTATAGCCTTGCCGTCGTGAGCAGCGTGTTTGGTCGGCAGAGTTGCTTAAGTTAGGAACGATATTAGTAGGTTTATATAGCAAAAAGAGGTTTCTTACTGAACTGCTCCTGAGCAGTAATTAGAGTCTACGACGGTTTCAGTGCTGCCACGTCCTGCTCAGAAAGTCCAGTGATCACTGCGACTTTCTCCACACTATCGCCATTGGCAAGCCTATTGCGTGCGATTTGGCAAATACTGTCTTCGATGCTTTTGCTCAATATTCTTTGGCGTATAGCCTGTTTCCCGCACCTTGTAGACGGAAAACAAGGAAATTAGGGTACAGACCGAGAGCAGCAACGCTAAACTTACTAGAGAACCGATTTTCTCTAGTAATAACGTGCCACTAAAGGCGTCATACCACCAAAGAGACTTAACGTAGCAGCATCAGCAAACGCGACCACACTAAAGCGTAGATAGATTGGTATGATTTCAATAATCGTCACCATCGAAACAGCGATATAAGTAGCCGCAAAAAATGTCATCACACCTTATTGAGAAAATGTTAATACCCAATGCTTGGTGCATTGTATAATGCAGCACACTGGTCATATACGTCACTGAAAAGATATAA
This sequence comes from uncultured Gammaproteobacteria bacterium, assembly GCA_964456955.1. Classification (GTDB taxonomy): domain Bacteria; phylum Pseudomonadota; class Gammaproteobacteria; order JABDGN01; family JABDGN01; genus CAYWDC01. The sequence goes on from CAYWDC010000012.1 coordinate 8,008, forward strand.
ATTAAATAAGACAGCACACAACATTAGCCCTGCCTCGGCAAAACTATCGTAGAAACCTCATTGAGTTTTTGGCACGCTCGACCGCAAAAATAATTGAACTAATCACTACCTCGCCACAAGAAAATCCGTGTAATATCGGTAGCTTCATATAGTAGCAAGGTTGGCCCTCCAATCGTATCGTAGTCTGGTATTAGACTAACACCACAGGTGCTTATTGCCATTAGCCAAATCCACGCCAGAATGCTGGTTTACGGCCAAGTCGATTGCCCCTGCGTCCGAAGAATATTGCACGCAGGAGACGACCCAAATAACCGATGAAAAAAATATCAAAGGCGTTAGTAACTCCAATAAGTTTATCTTGATGTGGAAAAATGTTGCCGCAATGATGCTGGCAAAATAACCATAAATCACCAAGTCATAGATTTCTAGGGTATTGCCGAGCATCGCCGCGGTAACAATTCTTAACATAGTTACATTTGCAAGGATTTTTTTTGGTGTTAATCGATGCGTGTATTATTTTTCCTTGCTTAATTAGCGCTTATGCAGTTATTGTCAAATAGTTTTTCGGTGATGATAAAGACAATCTATTTTTTGATATGATACTCAATCAGCAAAAGTTGATTGCGAAAACTTTTTCAGTCACTTGATTTTTTAATCACTACACAACCAAGATAGAAGGTATTTTTTGTTATAATTTATTTTTTGTGTCAATGAAGAGCATGCATAATATTAAGTTGCCTACTACAGTGGGAAAACTGTATACAGTTGCCGCACCTTCTGGAGTTGGCAAAACTAGTTTGGTCAAAGCCTTAGTTGACACTATTGATCATCTAAAGGTTTCGATTTCCTACACCACACGTCCACGACGTCTAGGAGAGGTTGACGGCGTAAACTATCATTTCGTTGATGAGCAAACCTTTAAGCAAATGATCGCGAGTCACGATTTTCTTGAATATGCATCGGTTTTTTATCATTATTATGGTACCTCGGGCAAATGGGTACAACGACAGTTGGCGCAAGGAAACAATGTTATTTTAGAAATTGATTGGCAGGGGGTGCGTCAAATCAAGCGCTTGTTTCCCGATTGTGTGCGTATTTTCATTTTACCCCCTTCGTTTTACACACTAAAACAGCGACTCGAAGCTCGTGCACAAGATAGTAAGGGGATAATAGAGAAGCGCATGGATGCTGGTAAAGCGGAGCTCAGCCATTATGATGAAGCTGATTTTTTGGTCGTGAATGACAATTTTTTTCATGCTTTAATGATGTTGCGCAGTATTGTAGAAACGGGAAAATTGCCGGTAAGTGAAAATATCGCTGAGGTGCGACAGTTGGCGCAGCGTTTGTTGACGGAAGAATATTAATAACTACTAGAAAAACTCTGTTATTGTGCGTACAATAATTTTTTCTTTTATTATTTATTCATAGAGGTAAGATAACATGGCCAGAGTCACCGTAGAAGATTGTTTGGGCAACGTTAGCAACCGTTTTGAGCTGGTCCGAGTTGCCGCAAAACGTGCGCGAGAAATTATGTTGTATGGTAGTGATCCGAGAGTGTCTTGGGATAATGATAAATCAACGGTGGTGGCTTTGCGTGAAATTGCTGCAGGTGATGTCACTAGCAAAATTCTTGAAAATTCGGTTGCCGAGTATAATGAGCCAGAGATTGTCCTACAAATTCCCAAAAACGAAACAGTCACCGCTGAAGATGAATTACTTGTTGTTGCTGGTGAAGGAGCTACTGCACAAGATAGCTTTTCAATATCCAAATCGATTGAATAAAAATTTCATTGAAATTGCTATCTATAGTCCCATATAAATAGCAGTGGCAGAAGAATAGTTTAGTGAGCAATCTTCTGTTAAATTATAGATAGTTAAATGCAATATTTCACAGAATTAAAGAAACATCTCAGCGGTTATATGGATACGCAAGAAATTGCACGTATTAACAAAGCATATCTACTGGCTGAAAAAGCACATCACAAACAAGTCCGTGAGACCGGTGAACCCTATATTGTGCACCCGGTTGCCACAGCAATCATACTAGCGAAATTGAGGCTCGATACAGAAACCATCATGGCAGCATTGTTGCATGATGTTCTTGAAGATACTGCATTGACTAAAGCCGATATCTTGGAAGAATTTGGTCCATCAATAACACAGTTAGTTGAGGGGGTGAGTAAGTTGACGCACATCACTTTTTTTAATAAGACTGAGGCGCAAGCGGAAAATTTTTGTAAGATGATGTTGGCAATGACAAAAGATTTGCGCGTTATTTTGATTAAATTAGCTGATCGTTTACACAATATGCAGACGCTTGGAGTGCTTTCTCCACAGAAACGTCTTCGGATAGCGCGTGAAACCTTAAATATTTATGCTCCCTTAGCTAATCGTTTAGGCATGTACAATCTGAAAATGCAGCTAGAAAATTTATGTTTTATGGCCTTGCATGCTTACCGCGCACGTATTTTGCAGGATACGGTTAAAAATATGCTTGGTAATCGCCAAGAAGTCTTTAGGGGAATCGAAAAAGCATTAGGCAACGTACTTGCAGTACATAAATTTACGTACGTTGAAACTCAGGGGCGGCGAAAGCATCTCTACAGCATCTATAGTAAGATGCGTGAACGTCGGTTATCGTTAACACAAATCATGGATATGTTCGCTTTTCGTATTATCGTCGGTAACGTTGAAGATTGTTATCGTGCCTTAGGTTGCATCCACAACTTTTATAAACCAGTGTCGGAACGTTTTAAAGACTACATCGCTGTTCCCAAGATTAATGGATATCAGTCATTGCATACAACGTTATTTGGTCCTTACGGTGTACCAATAGAGGTACAAATTCGTACCCAGAAAATGCATAAAATGGCAGAATACGGTATCGCTGCACACTCGCTTTATAAATCTAATCAGCGGGCTGCAACAACTTGGGTAAAAAATTTGCTGGACATGCAAGAAGGTTCAGCTAATGCGAAAGAATTTATTGAAAATGTTAAGCTTGAATTATTTCCTGATGAAATCTATGTATTTACGCCAAAAGGTGATATTTATGAACTGCCAAGTGGTGCTACTCCAGTTGATTTTGCTTATGCAGTAAATATCGATCTAGGTAATAACTGTGTGGCTGTAAGAATTGATAATCGGTATGCATCGTTAAATACACCTTTGTTCAATGGACAAATAGTGCAAATCATTGCACCTGTAACCAGTAGTCCAAATATCGGGTGGCTAGATTTTGTGGTGACGACAAAAGCACGCAGCTGTATTTGTAACTATTTTGAACAGCAACGTAGAAATGGAAGCACTTCTTTAGGAAAGCATTTACTAGAATGAACGTTGCCTGATATGGGTATCAGCATCGAAAAGTTATCTTCAATAGGCATTAACAAAATTCTTGTTGAGTTTCAATTAGATTCACTTGTCCGTCATAATAAGTGTTGGTAAAGACATGATGCCGCACGTGTAAGATTATAGAAATGTTGTTGAACTGAAGCAGTATCGCAAGCATTAACTTTATTGTATTGATAGAAGGATATCAAAGAAAAGTGGGCAGTTAAACTTGCTATTAGATGAAGACTTAAAAAAATTATGCACCGCATCAGTAGAATTAAAGCAGTTAATTAATAAGGTTGGGAGAATGAAAAGTTAGGGTAAGTGAATCGAAGTAAATCATTGCAACAGCATATGATGAAAGGGGCGCACCATATAATAAAGTGCATAAAGTCCATGTGACGCTGTAAAGAATTTTAGCGAAAGTGCTTATAAAACCTGTTTTTCTATGAAACTAACAACTCTCAAAGGCGTAGGTACAAATATCGCCAAACAATTAAAAAATCTCGGCATTCACAACGTTACCGATATTTTGCTGCATCTTCCGTGCCGCTATGAAGATCGCACACGTGTAGTGCCCATCGATGCATTGTGTCCTAATACTCGAGCGATGATTGAAGGCAAGGTTACTGCTATACAGGTTAGGTTTGCTGGTAAGCGGCAATTGCAGCTCACCTTGCATGATGCTAGCGGCGAAATTGGATTGAAATTCTTTTATTTTAATGCGGCGCAGAAAAAAAATCTGGTTGTGGGAACACGTTTGCGTTGTTTCGGTGAGGTGAAACTATGGCGACATCAATTAATGATGATCCACCCAAAATATTGGCGGATCGATGATCAGAAGATGTTATCAGTAGAAGAAGAATTGACACCTATTTATCCTGCAACCGAGAAGTTACGGCAAAGTATCTGGCGTAATTTAACGCAACAAGCGTTAGAATGTTTGCAAACGGGGAAGATTCCCGATGAGTTATTACCAGCAGAAATTTGTCGGCAATATGCCTTACCCGATCTGAAAACGGTGCTCACTTATGTGCATCGACCACCAGTGGATGCATCACAAAAGATGCTTGAACAAAAATTACATCCGATGCAACAACGCTTGGCGTTTGAAGAATTACTGGCATACCAAGTCAGTCTGCGACAGTTACGTGCAAAGATACAACAACACCAGGCATATCCTCTACCGGTCAATAAAACATTAAGTGAACGTTTTTTAATGGCACTTGGTTTTTCGTTAACTGCAGGACAGCAAAAAGTGATTACTGAAATAACAACAGATTTGACGAAAACCAAACCTATGCTCCGCTTATTGCAAGGTGATGTCGGTGCCGGAAAAACAGTGATCGCAGGACTTGCCATTTTGCAAGCGATTGCTAATGATTATCAGACAGTGCTGATGGCTCCAACCGAGTTATTAGCCGAACAGCATTATAAAAAATTTCGGGAATGGTTTACGCCTTTGGGCATTAAAGTGGCATGGCTTTCTGGTCAATTAAAGACAGCACAACGCCGTGAAGAACTGGCGAAAATTACTTCTGGTGAAGCACAACTTATCGTCGGTACGCACGCGGTGATGCAAAAAAATACCGTATTTCATAATTTAGTGTTGGTGATCATTGATG
>CAYWDC010000013.1:0-12840 GCA_964456955.1 uncultured Gammaproteobacteria bacterium
CCCATTTGCCCTATGTCTTGGCAGAGACGATTTTCTTGTTAATCAGCAGTTTTACCTATGGCATGTCAATTCTTAGGATGTATAGAAACCACTGGCAGGGTGTCATTTTTTGGCTGGTAGTGACCTTGCTGTTTGGTTTAGCCTTCGTGGTGATGGAGGTTAACGAGTTTACCCAGTTAATATTGGAAGGGCACGGTCCACAAAGTAGTGCGGCGATGACGGCATTTTTTAGCCTCGTCGGCACTCACGGTTTTCATGTCAGCATCGGACTATTATGGATGCTATTGATGATCGTGCAGTTGTCGATCTTCAAGTTAACGCCAGCAATGCGGCGTCGTTTAACCTATTTAGGTTTATTTTGGGCATTCTTAGATATTGTGTGGATCTTCGTGTTCACCATAGTTTATTTGATGGGGGTCGTTTAATAATGACGCAGCAAAAAATGCAACCAACGTCAAATCAGCATGGCTTAAAATCGTTTAGTGGCTATGTGCTGGGTTTTACACTATCCTTGTTGCTCACATTAATTGCCTTTATGCTGGCAGGTTGGCATGTGTTATCGCCACTACCCCTTTATTTTGCTTTAGTATTATTGGCGCTGATCCAGCTATTGGTGCAAGTGACCTTTTTCCTACGCCTTAATGCTGGTGCCGAAGGGCGCTGGAACTTGATGGCATTCCTATTCACGGTGTTGATCGTTTTGGTAATCGTTGTCGGTTCATTATGGATCATGTTTAACTTAAACTATAACATGATGCATTAGATGTATGATCAGTAGCTAAGCGCACTGATTATTTAGCGACAGCTTTATTTACAGCATTGGCAGCCGTGAACATTTACTGTAGCATTTATTATTAGCGAATCTTCAGTTGCAGTGCTGAAATTCATCCAGTCGGCGACTTTTTTAATACCAACGTAGTGCCTCGCTTCGACACTCGCAGATGCAAATCCTGTATGCAGATCAGTTTGCTCATTTTCTTATTGTCTTAATTGTTCAGCGACTGCGGTAATTCCTCCCTTGATATCCTTGTTTCCTGAGCGATAGTTATTGTTTTTTTCATCTGCATTTGCTTTGCATCTCGTTTCTCGAACTTTATAGACAGCAATTGATGAAATTAACGCACAGACCGTTAGATAAAGTGCCAAACTAAATGAATAATATTTCGTTTTAACTAACAGTAACGCAATGAAGGGAGTCATACTACCAAACAGAGTCACCGCAATGGCATAAGTGAATGCGACGATGCTAAATCGCATATGCACCGGGATCATTTCCACTATGGTGATTACACTCGAGGCAAAATATGCGGCAGCAAATAACGTCATTACCAATTGTGCTAGCAGTGCCACAGCTAGATTCTGTTGTATTAATAAGAAATAGGGCCATTTCCAAACTATACCGCCCATGAGTGCCAAACCCATCACCGGACGACGACCGATACGGCCACTTAATTTGCCTATCCAGGGCATTAATAAAACCAATAGTGTGATAGAGACAATATTAACACTGAGTGCCTGACGCATTGTGTAATGTAGCGTATTACTCATATAGGTGATTAAAAAAACATAAATTAAATACGATAGTACGCAAGAAAATAACATCATACCGATAATCAACAATGCATTAGGTGCATAGTTAGTATATTCACGATATCGCTTTAAGTAATGATCCGGCAAACGTATACTTTCTTTGAATAATTGCGTTTCAGGAACGCTTCGACGGATAAACCAACCGATTAAACCAATTAAAATACCAAGCAAAAATGGTAAGCGCCATGCCCACGCTGTCACCACAGCATCACTGAAGCTGGTATGAATTAACCAAGCGACCAAGGATGCCAATAATAATCCTGACATTAGACCTGCTTCAACAAAACTGCCATAAAAGCGGCGCTGGGCACGAGGGGCATGCTCGACCACAAAAATCATCGAGCCGATTAATTCGCCACCACAAGAGATTCCCTGGAATATGCGTAAGTTTAATAGCAACAAGATGGGACCTCCGATGGTATCGTAGTCTGGAATTAAACCAATACCACAGGTGCTCAGTGCCATTAGCCATATCGATATCAATAATGCTGGTTTGCGACCGAGCTGATCACCGATGCGCCCAAACACTATCGCGCCTAACGGACGCGCTAAATAACCGATAAAAAAAGCGCGAAGGTGCTGATGAGCCCGGTCAGCTTATTTTCACTGGGAAAGAAATGTTGCGCAATCACTGAAGCAAACAGTCCATACACCACCATGTCGTAGATTTCTAACGCATTGCCGGCAATGGCCGATAAGGTAACTCGCAACATTTTCATCATCAATTACTCCCTTATTTCCTAATAGTGAATGATTAACACTTGATAATATCGCACCGTTATTTACACATATATCACTATGTTATCAGCATTTGGCGATAGTAACACCCACACAAAGTTACTTATCCATTCGTCTTTGTAATTCTGTAAGTACGCTAGACAAAGGTAAATTAACACCGCGCAGCAATACCAATAAATGAAATAACAAATCGGCTGTCTCGCTTACTAAACCTTGCATATCATCGGTTGCGGCAGCCAGAGCAACTTCGACACCCTCTTCGCCAACTTTCTGCGCCATACGCGGCACACCGGCGGCAAATAGCGATGCCGTATAGCTATTTCTGCTAGGGTTATGATAGCGCTCTGCCACCAATTTAACTAATTGCCCTAACACATGCACATCGGCACGCTGTTGTACATCAAAACAGGTTACTGTACCGAGATGACAAGTCGGCCCTTGTGGTATAGCATAAATCAATAGAGTATCTTGGTCGCAATCTAGATGCATCTCCACCACCTGCAAGTAATTACCCGAAGTTTCTCCTTTAGTCCATAAATGCTGCTTGGTTCGACTATAAAACGTTACTCGACCACTGGACTGTGTTTGTTGCAAGGCGTCTTCATTCATATAACCCAGCATTAAAACCTGTAAGGTCTCGCTGTCTTGCACAACCACCGGCAATAAACCATTCACTTTCTGCCAATCGATTTGCTTCATATTCAGACTCTCATGGTAATATTTTGCTGTCGTAATGTATTTTTTAGTGCCGCAATCTCAATAATACCCTTATGAAAGACACTCGCTGCTAAAGCACCGTCAACATTAGTCTGCTGAAATACATCGACAAAGTGCTTTATGTTCCCAGCACCACCAGAGGCAATTAATGGTAAGTGGGTCAACGCACGCATCGTTTGCAATTGCGCAATATCATATCCTTGACGCACACCATCTTGGTTGATGGCGTTTAATACTATTTCACCAGCACCCAGTTTCGTCACTGTTTGCACCCAATCAATAGTGCGTTTTTCGGTTATTTGCATTTTATCGGGATCACCAGTGTATTGATATACCCAATAATCATGGTTTTGTGCAAAACTGTCAATGCCAAGCACCACACATTGTTGGCCAAATTGTTCCGCTAATTGACTAATTAAATCTGGCTTCTCTAGGGCAGGTGAATTAATGGATACTTTATCCGCACCAGCATTTAAGATGGCACGTGCACTGGCAATATCACGAATACCACCCGCGACGCAAAAAGGAATATTAATATGACGTGCAATACGGGTAATCCACTGTCGATCCACGGTGCGACTATCGCTGCTGGCAGTAATGTCATAAAATACCAGTTCATCTGCGCCAGCCTGGCTGTAGTAGCTGGCTAAAGCGATAATATCGCCAACCACCTCATGTTGTTTAAATTGGACGCCCTTGACCACCTTACCATCTTTTACATCCAAACAGACAATGATGCGTTTAGCCAAGCTCATAATAACTGCTCTAGGGTCAAACGCCCTTCGTATAAAGCCTTGCCAATCACAACACCCGGGATGTTAATGGCATCTAATTGCTCAATATCTTGCACACTACCGATACCCCCGGAAGCAAGCAAATGCAATCGCGGATAACGCTTAATCAATTGTCGATAAAGCATAACATTAGGACCTGCCAAAGTACCATCACGGCCAATATCGGTACATAATACATTTTCTAAACCAACAGATAAGTAATCCTCGATCAAATCGAACACACTAACCTCACTGATTTGTTGCCAACCGTTGGTCGCGATACGAGGCATGCCTTCTTTATCTAAACACACATCGAGCGCTAGCAGTAAACGTTCCCCATAGTGTTGCACCCATTGCTTGACTAAGGTCCGATTTTGTAACGCTAAGCTACCCACCATCACTCGCTGCACACCTCCTTGCATCAATAAATCATCGATTTGCTGCTGACAGCGGATCCCACCGCCGGTTTGCACAGCCAAATCGGTTGCTTGCACCAAGCGCTTAATTAACATCAATTGACGTTGCGCAGCATCTTTGGCACCTGCCAGATCGACCACATGTAGCCACTTTGCTCCTGCTTGCTGAAAACCCGCCGCAACTACAATCGGGTCACCATTGTAAAGGGTTTGTTGTTCATAGTCTCCTTGGTAAAGGCGCACACATCGACTAGCAAGTAAATCCATCGCTGGGTAGATTGTCATATATCCTACTCCACAAACTGTTGCAAAAACTTCATCCCAACCCGTCCTGATTTCTCTGGATGACATTGCATCCCAATAAAATTATCTCGCCGACACACCGCAGTAAATTGCTCGCCGTAATCACACGTTGCCATTGTTACTTCATTCACCGGGGCACTATAACTATGCAGAAAATAAAAATAATCTTCGGGACCATCATGCCGCCATTGCACCGTATTCCAGCCAATGTGCGGCAAACTCAATCCAGGCTTGCTAGGCAAACGTGTTACTTGGCCAGGCATAATGCCTAAACCCCTAACACCCCCTTCGGCAGAAGATGCATAAAGCAACTGCATGCCCAAACAAATACCAAGTACGGGTTGTGTTAGCCCGAGAATGACGTCGATTAAATCTCGTTCTACCAAATGTTGCATCGCCTGTTTTGCCGCCCCAACACCGGGCAAAATCACGCGATCGGCCACTCGGATTTGCCGAGCATCATCGGTGAAATTTGCCTTGATGCCTAAGCGTTCTAAAGCATAACGAATAGATGCAATATTAGCACCACCACTGTCAACAATTGTTACCCTCACTATAACACGCCTTTAGTACTAGGCAATTCTCGACCCTGCTGACGAATCGCCATCCGCAAAGCCCGCCCAAAGACTTTAAATAGCCCTTCCACCATATGATGGGTATTCTTCCCGGTCACCGATAAGTGTAAGGTCGCCTGCATACTATCTGCTAAAGAAGAAAAAAAATGTGGCACCATTTCCGTTGCCAACTGTCCTACTTGTTGCCTAGGGAAAACCGCATCCACTTGACAAAAGGCTCGTCCGCTCAAATCGAGAGCCACTTGGGCCAGAGACTCATCCATCGGTAATACAAAACCATAGCGTCCGATGCCATGTTTATCACCCAAAGCCTGCTGTAAGGCTGCCCCTAACGCCAAAGCCGTATCTTCAACCGTGTGATGCTCATCGATATGCAGATCGCCTGTGGTATTGACTTGTAAACTGATGCCGGCATGTTTAGCAATTTGCTCGAGCATGTGATCAAAAAAACCAATCCCTGTGTTCACTACAACCGGTGTGGTCGTGTCTAAATTAACAGACACTTTTATGTCGGTTTCATTAGTTTTACGCTTTACCGTCGCTTGACGTTGTTGCGTCAACAATTGGGTCACCATTTCGCGCCAATCTCGATCAAAGCCAATCTTTATACCTTGAATACCGATGTTATTAGCCCATTGCATATCGCTATCACGATCAACTACCACCACTGAACCAAGACGATCCCAATCAGGATCGGCCAAGTAATCGAGTAGCAAACCTACATTAGATTGATAATAACCACCGTGATCTGCTGGCGTGTGCGGACACACTAAGACATCAGTAAAAATAACCCCTTGACTGACCAGTAATTGCATCATTAGATCATTTAATCCAGCACTGTCGGCTGACAAAAAATGCTTCTCATCTAAAGCATCTGGATTGCTCACCATGACCAAATGATATCCTGCTGCTTGTAACTGCAATAAGCTAGGAATAACATATGGCAACAGCGTTACTCGATCGAAACGATTGCACTGACTCTCGTTAGGCTTAGCAATAATGACGCAACTTCGACTAACAAAACAATACTTCTTCATCGATACGCCTTCAGTACCTCAAGCAATTTCTGGTTCTCCGCTGGAGTGCCAATAGAAATACGAATGCAATTCGCTAAACCCAACATCTTACTTAGATCACGAATCAACACACCTTGATTTTGACAATGCGCTACCACTGCTGCTGCATCACAAACACGCAATAAGATATAATTGGCTACACTGGGCCAAATTTTTTTAACAAAAGATAAGTTACCGAGCGCTACTTGCAATGCCTCACGCTGTAATACCAAATTAGCGATACTTTGTTTCACCCCGGCAATACCGGACTCGGTAAGACCATTTAACAAGGCATTCACTACCGGTGTTGCCAACGGATACGGTGCTAATATCGTTATTAACACCTGTATTACCTCTGCATGCGCAAGTACACATCCGCATCGCAATCCTGCAAGGCCATAGGCTTTTGACAGGGTACGCAAAATCACTAAATTGGCATAGTTGTTTAATGCCGACACCATAGACGGTACTTTGGTGGCGAATTCAATATATGCCTCATCAACGACAACCAATGTTTTTCCGGCTAATGCCCTACAAAGTGTTTTTATGGCTTGATGATCTAAAACATTACCTGTTGGATTATTAGGCGAACACAGAAAAATGAGTTTCACTGAGGGCATCCAAGCGGCCAATAGCGCGTCAACATCGAGTTCAAACGTTTGTGGTCTTAATGGTACCTTAATCACATCAACACCTTGAATCTGTGCTGAAACCTCATACATGCCATAAGTTGGTTCTAGCGTAATAATAGCGTCTTGACTGGCCTGACAATATGCACGGACTAACATATCAATCGCTTCATCACTACCACGACCAATTAATAGTTGTTGTGGCGAGATCGAATACAGGTTACCCAATCGCTCGATCAATGCCGGCGGCTGCGGTTGTGGGTAACGATTGTATGCCTTTGCGAATAACACGTCTTGTGGGTTTTCATTAGCATTTAACAATACCTCACCAGTTGTTACTTCACGCCGTGCAGAACGATAAGGCGTCATGTGGGCAATATTTAACCGACACGGTGGTATCGCTGACAGGTTGTGGTTGGCTATTTCGGGCAAATTTGCTAAACGCAAACTGACTGCTTGCTGATGTGCGATTAAGCCTTCCGCAGCAGCAATTGTTTCTATACAAGGACCAATGGTCTTAAGACCCTCCGCAGTGAGTGTTTGCACGCTAATCGCTTTCATGAAGTCTCGCAAGCCTAGGCCGTTCATGCAACGTGCATAGCCATAGGTGGGCAATACATGATTGGTACCACTAGCATAATCACCGACTGATTCAGGTGCCCATGCACCGATGAATACCGCACCAGCGGAATTAATCTTTGACATCAATGATTCCGGTTGTTGGCATTGTAAAAGCAAGTGCTCTGGTGCATAGGTATTGGTGATGCTCAGCGCTTGTTGCAGACTATCGACAATAATAAACAAGCTTTCTGCTAGCACCTCAAGAGTATTACCACGACGCAATTTCACTAGTTGCGCTTGCATAGCAGCTTTGACACGCTCGACAAAATCTTCACTCAAACAAAGCAAAATCACCTGTGAATCTGCTCCGTGCTCTGCCTGTGATAATAAGTCTGCGGCAACAAACTCAGGGTTGGCTTGATCATCGGCGATCACTAATATTTCCGAGGGACCAGCAGGTATATCTAATTGTGCCCCCATCGGATCAAGTGATACTTGTTGTTTGGCCTCGGTGGCCCATTGATTACCGGGACCAAAAATTTTATTTACCTTGGGCACGGTGGTCGTGCCATAGGCCATCGCCGCAATGGCTTGTGCCCCGCCAAGCAAGTAAATGTCATTAATGCCGCATTGTTGTGCCGCATAGGCAATCGCGGGATGCAGGCTACCATCATGTCGCGGTGGCGTACACAATACTCTGGTTTGGCAACCAGCCAATTGTGCTGGCACCCCTAACATGTAGACCGTAGAAATTAGTGGTGCAGAACCACCCGGGATATACAAACCAACCCGTTCAATCGGCCGATACTGTTGTTCACAAATTACCCCAGGTGCTATTTGCATTTTAATCGGTTGTGGCCGCTGTGCATGGTGAAATGTTCTAACACGAGCGATCGCTTGATTAATAGCTTGTTGTAAAGAAAATTCACACTGTTGAGCAGTCTGTGCCACTGGACGTTTTATTGCCGCAAGCGTCACCTTATCAAAACGCTGCGTGTAATCTAGCAGCGCTGTATCTCCGTGCGTTTTAACCCTATTAATAATCTCTGCCACCCCCTGCTGAACTTGCACCTGATAACGTTGTGCCGGACGTTGCAAGATTTGTTGTTGTTCACGTTCGCTAAGTTGCGACCAAATCATCTGGCGCATTATTTAAGCCATCATCTTTTCAATGGGCAATACTAAAATTGCACTAGCGCCCAAAGCTTTCAAGGCTTCCATCGTTTCCCAAAATACATTTTCATGACAAACGGCATGCAAGGCGACATGTGCATTATCATGTTGCAGCGGTATCACGGTAGGGTGTTCGATCCCTGGCAGCAAAGCAATGATCTCTTGCAACTTTACCTTCGGCGCATGTAGCACCACATATTTATTTTCTTTCGCCTCCAGAACACCGTGCAAACGATGCAAAAAAGAATTTAACAATTGTTGTTGTTCGGGGAGTATGTTACCTGTACGCCGAATTAACCGTGCTTCACTATGAAAAATGTTTACTACAGACCTTAAACCATTCGATTCCAAGGTTGCTCCTGTCGAAACCAAATCACAAATCGCATCCGCTACGCCAATACGCGGCGCAATTTCAACTGAGCCACTCAATTGTACTACCGTTGCCTTTATGTGTTGTCGCTTAAGATAACGATTGAGTAACTGCGGATACGAAGTAGCAATAGCCTTATGATTTAAATCATCTACTGAGGAAAAAGGCATATCCTCTGGCAAGGCAACCATCAAATCACAGCTAGCAAAAGGTAATATTTTTAACGTATGATAATTAGCCTGCAAATCTTGTTCTTGACGTGCTAAAGCAACTTCTTCCAAAATATTATTGCCAACTATACCAATATCGCACAAGCCTTGCATCACCAAACCAGGGATATCTTCATCGCGTACCATTAACAAATCGAGTAAAAAATTTTCACAATGACATAGTAGTTGATTGTTACTTAAGCGAAAGTGGATGCCACAACGCCTTAACAAGTCGAAACACCCTTCGGTTAAACGCCCAGATTTTTGTAGTGCTAATCTGAGCCGCTCTGTCATGTTAGTCTCCTATAAAAAACCCTACACGGCTTTGGGTTTGCCGACTACCACTGCAAGGTTTGTTTGTTCTTAATTAGTATCTTCTATACAAAAAACTGCTACGCATCGAGTAGCAGAGATAAAAATTATTGCTTAAGTGTGGAAGTTATAGCACAATATGCGAAGTTTGACACGGAGTAATTATTATGATTCGGCTTTTATTTAAACCAGCAGCAGCAATTGCCATGCTTCCGGCTGCACAAATTGCTAAAAAATATCCTCATTGGCGCCTGCGCATGTTCTTTGTCGCTTATATTGCTTATACTACTTATTACTTCGGGCGCTCCAGCTTTGATGTGTCTAAACAATACATTACCACCTTAGGAGCAGACCAATTAGGATTTATTGGCGCGGCATTAGGCATTGCCTATGGCTTAAGTAAGTTTCTCATGGGTAACGTTTCTGATCGAAGTAACTCAAGAGTCTTTGTCGCTACGGGTCTTTTGATTTCTGGTGTAATAAACCTGTTTTTACCGTCTTTGTTAACCATGGGCGCCACGATGGTGGTTGTGTTTATGTTGGTAAATGGTTGGGCGCAAGGTATGGGCTGGCCGGCATGTGTGCGCATCATGACACACTGGTTTAGTGATAAAGAGCGTGGCACTAAAATGGGCTTTTGGCTGAGTTCACATAATGCCGGTGCGGGTATTTTAGCTATTGGCGTCGTTCCCTTGGGTATTTTATTATTCAATGGTTGGCATGGCCTATACTATCTTGCTGGCATCTTATGCATTTTGGTGGCAATTGTCATTTTGCTCTTTTCTGCCGATACGCCACAGTCAGTTGGTTTGCCCTCTATTGAAGAATATCGTCATGATTATCCATCGATAAGTGGTAATGGCATGCAGGGAGATCGTGAGCAAGAGCTGAGTGCAAAAACCATATTTTTTCAATATGTTTTAAATAATCCCTGGATCTGGCTTATTGCTATTGCTAATGTATTTGTCTATTGTTCAAGATATGGTATTTTAAGCTGGTCAACATATTATCTCATCAAAGTTAAACATCTGTCTATTGCGGCTGGATTATCAGGCTTCGCTTTGTTTGAATTGCCTTCAGTGGCAGGAATTATGGTCATGGGATGGTTGACCGATAAGTTGTTTAATGGCCGTCGGGCTCCGCTTATCGTAATATGTATGGCATTGTTTGTTGCAGTATTATTTGTTTATTGGCGCACTACCACACCGTGGATTCTATTGCTTTCACTTTCTTTGATGGGAGTGCTAATCTATGCGCCCGTATCCCTGATTGGTATTTTAACAATTGACCTTGTGCCGAAAAAAGCAGTGGGCACAGCGACTGGACTGGTTGGCTTATTTGGTTATTTTTTTGGTACTGTGGGCGCACAAGCTGTTATCGGCATGATTGCAACATTTTACGGGTGGGATAAGGTGTTCATTTTTCTAATCGCGGCGAGCATTAGTGCCGTCATTTTACTCTCCCTATGTTGGAATTTACCTAAAGGCCGTTGATGTTGCCTGTACATCAAAATTAAAAAGCAGTGATCGTGGCAAAACGGTGACTCTAAAGAATATCGGTTGAGGTAGAAGAGTTATTATGCGCATCACCTTTATTGTCGCCATGGATATAAATCGTGGTATTGGTTATCAAAATCAGATCCCATGGCACTTGCCCGCTGATCTGCAGCATTTTAAAAAACTCACCATGGGCAAGCCGATCTTCATGGGACGTAAGACGCATGAATCGATTGGCCGTTCTTTATCGGATCGCACCAATGTGGTGATTACCCGGGACAAAGATTATATAGCCCCCGGTTGCCAGGTGTTTACTTCGCTGGATGTTGCGCTTAACGTATTTAAAGAGCAACCAGAAATTATGGTGATTGGTGGAGCGATATTGTTTGCCCAATTACTACCGCGAGCAGAGCGGATGTATATTACACGCATTGCCGCGGAGTTTCCTGCCGATGTCTATTTCCCCGTTTGGGATGACAAAGCTTGGCATGTGGTAGCGGAAGAAAAACATTACGCCGAGGCAAAAAATCCTTACGATTATACTTTTTTTACCTATGAGCGGGTTAGATAGTAAAAATTAGTTATTTTGGTCAGTATTTATTATGTACTCTCGAATAGCCGTATATCTTTTTGGGTTTTTAAGCACTATCCTCAATCGCAATTTTTTGAGTTTTTTATCTGAGTCAAGTGCTAAATCCGGCTCGGAAAATTTTAACTATTATCCCAGCGTAGGAATTCTTGCTAGCAAAGTTCCAGTGTGTCTACAAGTAAAGGTTTTATCGAAAGGCATCTCCCGCTTTTAATTGGTGCACCTTGTTTTTACCACGGCATAAATCTTTTGCATCAAACCTATTTATTAGCCATGGTGTACAGTTGCAACATGCAGGGGCTCCATATTTACCCCCAATAGTTATTGCAAATGTTTAAATTTTTGATTTCATCAAGTGAAATTTTACCACGTTTTTTTTGGTGAAACTTTTCATTATATTCTCTTATCAAAAAATAAAATGCAGCTTTTTCAGCACAGCTGTTAGCATTTGTTATCGCCTTAATTACAGAAAGAGAACATGTATTACGAATATATTTTTCTATTTTTGTATCTTGCGATTCGCCTGAATAGCCAATAAAATGCGAGGGTTTTTTGTTAACCCTAATTTTAGGTGAACACATCATGCAGGCAGCACGCCAACTGTTGGTTTTATCTCTACCAAATTTAAGAGGAGATTTTTGCAAATAATTGTACATGTATTGTCCCGTCTTCGTTAATGACTTTATCCTACTTCGACTAGATTGTGATTTAGAAGACCGATACTGTGCTGATTGATCCTGGTTTCTATAGTGACGTTGTGACTCCTGAAAGCGAGCCTTCTCATGCTTTTTTGGTAGCCATACTGAATAATAATCTTTA
Source organism: uncultured Gammaproteobacteria bacterium (assembly GCA_964456955.1). Taxonomy (GTDB): domain Bacteria; phylum Pseudomonadota; class Gammaproteobacteria; order JABDGN01; family JABDGN01; genus CAYWDC01. The sequence continues at coordinate 12,326 of CAYWDC010000013.1, forward strand.
AATTCACCCATTCGCTTTTCGTATCGACTACGATTTTTAATTATTACAACTAACGGCTTGGTGTCTATACAAGCCACTGCATTTTTTCGTTTGCACCAATGACAAAACACATTTTTTTTATGCCACTTGCCGGAACAAGAGGACCAAGAACACCATTATTATTTTTTACTACAAACTCCTTACACACAAAACAATAGGTATGCATTATTTATTCTCCATATATATTTAATATGACGAGTGAATGACAAAATAGTAATTTGTCTGAAATAAAAAGTATCTCTCGCAAAGGAGCCATAAACGGTGGTTGTGATTTGTCGTCTTAACACCAATCAAAGCGGTTTTATCAAGCGAAGCGTTTGCAATGATTGCGGTCCACGATTGACTAGGTCACCGATAAACCAAAGCCTATCAGTTTGTGGATCAAAATTAATGTGAGCAAGTAATCTTTGTAACGTATCGTAACAACCTTCTATATCACCGACAGCATAAGTGCTGATATTTTTTCCATAAACTAC
>CAYWDC010000014.1:0-3389 GCA_964456955.1 uncultured Gammaproteobacteria bacterium
GGATTGGTGATGTGCCGGTATACCGCCAATACCAGATTATTTGCTACTAATGAGTCCGCGGTGGAAAAGAAACCGAGATTGCGTTTGATGATCAGGCGCTCATCATCGGTCAAGCCATTAGGATCTTTCCACAAGCTGATGTCAGCGGCCATATTGATTTCGTTGGGCATCCAATGGTTGGCACAAGCGTCATTATATTTTTGCCATGCCCAAGTATATTTAAATGGCACCAATTGATTGAGATCGGCGCGGCAATTAATGATCTTTTTGTCATCGACACGGATGCGTGCCGCCCCCATTTCTAATGCTTCTAGTCCGGTGGCGCCACGAGTTGTGTGCTCTACACTAGCTTGTACCGGCGTATTGACATCAATCGGTGCTTTTGTGGCTTCGGCTTGCTGCGGCGTAATGGCGGTTTTTACCGGTGTTTCTTTGCTATTGTATTCGTCCCAATTCATTATGCTCATTATTACTTTCCTTATTTTATTGGCAGGCTTCACATTCAGGATCATCAATGGCGCATGACTGTGGTGCTGGCGCACCAACTTGGTTATTTACTGCATTTAAGTTACCGGTGTGTAAGGTCGACTTTTCGGTGCTGGTTGCGCCGAGTGTACGTAAATAATAGGTGGACTTCAATCCTCGTAACCAGGCCATTTTATACAACGTATCGATTTTCTTGCCGGAAGGTTCTGCCATGTATAAATTCAACGATTGGCTTTGATCAAGCCATTTTTGCCGACGCGAAGCGGCATCGACCAGCCAGCGTGGTTCGATTTCAAATGCTGTGGCGTATAGTTTTTTCAGCTCGTCGGGAATGCGTACAATGTGAGTTATTCTACCATCATAATATTTCAAATCGTTCACCATCACCTTATCCCACAAATTGGCTGTTTTTAAGTCGCGCACTAAGTAGGCGTTGAGCACGGTGAACTCGCCAGACATATTCGATTTAACGTATAAGTTTTGGTAAGTCGGCTCGATCGATTGGCTAACGCCGGTGATATTGGCAATGGTTGCCGTTGGTGCAATCGCCATGGTGTTGGAATTGCGCATGCCATCACGCATGACTTTTTCTCGCAAGCTATCCCAATCCATGGTTTTACTACGATCTATCTCCAGGTTTTCGCCGCGTGCTTGTTGTAACTGTTCAAGTGAATCGATCGGCAAAATGCCTTTACTCCACAATGAACCAGCAAAGCTTCGATAACTACCACGTTCGACTGCAAGATCACTCGATGCTTCAATGGCAAAATAGCTCATCGCTTCCATGGCGCGATCGGCAAATTCTACTGCAGCCTCGGAAGCATAGGGGATGCGTTGTTTGTACAGTGCATCTTGAAAGCCCATTTGTCCTAAACCGATCGGCCGATGTTGCAGATTGGCATGGCGTGCTTGTGGCACTGTGTAGAGATTAATATTGATGACATTATCGAGCATCCGCATCGCGGTCCGTGTGGTGCGGCGTAATTTTTCTATATCTAAGCCATCGTGGTTAACATGTGTTACCAAATTGATGCTACCCAAGTTACACACGGCAATTTCATCTTTAGAGGTATTCAAGGTGATTTCGGTGCATAAATTGGAACTGTGCACCACACCGACGTGCTGTTGTGGTGAACGCAAGTTACAGGGATCTTTGAAGATCATCCATGGATGTCCAGTTTCAAAGATCATCCCGAGCATTTTGCGCCACAATGTCACCGCGCTAATTTTTTTGCTGTTTTTGATTTCACCGTTTTCTGCTTTGATTTCATAGTTAACGTAGGCTTTAGCAAATGCATCACCATATTTGTCGTGTAAATCAGGCACGTCATCGGGTGAAAACAGCGTCCACTGTGCATCGTCGCAGACGCGTTGCATAAATAAATCGGGGATCCAGTTAGCGGTATTCATATCATGTGTACGTCGACGCTCATCACCGGTATTCTTGCGCAAATCGAGAAATTCTTCGATGTCTAAATGCCACGTTTCCAAATAGGCAACTACCGCTCCTTTACGTTTACCACCTTGGTTGACGGCGACAGCAGTGTCGTTGGCAACTTTCATAAAGGGGATCACCCCTTGTGATTTGCCATTAGTGCCTTTGATTTTTGCACCGATGGCACGCACGGGGGTCCAATCATTGCCCAGCCCACCGGAATATTTTGCCAGTAAGGCATTGTCTTTAATGGCGCTGTAAATGCCATCCAGATCGTCACTGATAGTGGTTAAAAAGCAACTGGATAATTGTGGATGTAGTGTACCGGAGTTAAACAAGGTCGGCGTTGAACTCATAAAGTCAAACGAAGAAAGCAGCTGATAAAATTCGATCGCCCGTTCTTCAGGCTTATCTTCTTCAACGGCTAAGCCCATGGCGACGCGCATGAAGAATGCTTGTGGTAATTCATAACGAGTGCCATCGCTATGAATGAAATAGCGATCATAGAGTGTTTGCAAGCCCAAATAAGTAAACTGCAGATCACGGTTGCCGTCGATAGCAGCAGCGACTTTATCGAGATCGAATGTTAATAATTTCGGTGAAAGGATTTCCAACTCAATGCCTGCGTGCAAATAATTTTTAAAATAATCCGCATAAACCTCATTCATTGCTGCACAGGTGCTGATATCGTTCATATTAAGAAAGCTTAATACTTCAGTGCGTAAGCCATCGAGCAACAACCGGGCAGCGACATAACTGTAATTTGGTTCTTCTTCAACACGCGTGCGTGCACACATCACCATCGCCTTATTAATTTCCTTCACTGGTATGCCATTGAATAGATTCTTTTGTGTGTCTTCGATGAGTGCATTGGCAGAGACATTGGTTAAATCAGCACAGGCTTCTGCGATGGTTTTCGTCATTTTACTGACGGAGAAAGGAATTTGTTGTCCGTCTTCAAGGGTGATGTTGATATCATTTTTAACAGTGCTATATTGTGCTGCGCGCGCTACGCGAGCCTTGCGATGTGCTTCACGGTAAAGCACATAGGCACGTGCGACTTTTTGTTGTCCCGCGCGCATTAGCACTAATTCGACTTGATCTTGAATATCTTCGATGTGAATTGATCCGCCACTGGGTAATCGGCGTGCAAATGTTGTGCTAATATGCGCAGTAAGTTCGGCAACTTGTTCATGAATACGTGCTGACGCTGCGGCACTACCCCCTTCTTCGGCTAGAAAGGCTTTGGTCATAGCAATACTAATTTTATTCTCATCATATGCGCTGAGGCTGCCATTGCGACGAATCACCCTGAGTTCCCCAGGTGCAGTGTTGACTAGAATCGTCGCTGTAGCGCTGGCAGATTTGTTCTTGTTCGGCCTAGTGCTCGTTGATTTGTTAGTGTTGGTGTCGAGTTGCATAGTTGTTTCCTTACTTCTTAAACGCTAAACATATGGGTGAAAAAATT
>CAYWDC010000014.1:3489-12524 GCA_964456955.1 uncultured Gammaproteobacteria bacterium
GAAAAAATTTTTTATTGTGGGTTAATTAATTCGCGTATGCTACTGTCAAGGCATTTGCCATATCTGCCCGCAAATCATCAATGTCTTCAATGCCTAAAGAGATGCGGATCAAGGTGTCGCTAATCCCAAGCTTGATACGTTGCTTTTTTGGTATTGAGGCATGTGTCATCATTGCTGGCAATTCGATCAGGCTTTCCACACCTCCTAGGCTTTCCGCCAGCGCAAACAGCTGCACATTTTCCAAAAAAGTACGTGCCTGTGCTATTGTGCCATGCAACATAATGGTAACAATGCCACCATAACCGCCACACATTTGTTGCGTCGCTAAGGTATGCTGAGGATGCGATGCTAAACCAGGGTAATATACCTTTTTTATAGCCGGTTGCTGTGTTAACCAAGTCGCTAATGCCATTGCGTTTTCATTGTGTCGCTGCATGCGTAGCGCTAACGTTTTAATACCGCGCAAAGCTAAATAACTATCGAATGGTGCCGCAATTGCGCCGATGGCATTTTGTAAAAATTGCAATCGTTCACATAATTTAGCATTGTCACCAACCACAGCAATACCACCAATCATATCAGAATGTCCGTTCAAATATTTGCTGGCAGAATGCATGACGATGTCACAACCTAAATCAAGCGGTTTTTGTAAATAGGGCGTAGCGAAGGTATTGTCACATACGGTTAAAATACCGTATTTTTTAGCAATCTGAGCAATCGCCTGCAGATCGACGATTTTTAACAAGGGATTCGTTGGTGATTCTAACCAAATCATTTTGGTTTTGGGTTTTAGTGTCGCATGCAGGTATTTCACATCGGTTAAATCGATAAAATCAAACGATAGTCCCGCTGATGCTGTGCGCACATTATTAAACAAACGAAAGGTGCCACCATATAAATCGTGCATTGCGATGATATGTGCGCCACTTGGCAGCAATTCAAGAATGGTTGCAATTGCTGTTAACCCGGAAGCAAAGGCGAATGCTTGCTTGCCATTTTCTAGGTCGGCAATGCAATGTTCATAAGCAAAACGCGTAGGGTTCTGTGAACGCGAATATTCGAAGCCCTGATGTTTTCCTGGACTTTGTTGCACATAGGTTGAGCTGGTACAAATCGGTGGTATCACGGCACCAGTGCTCGGATCGGGTCGTTGTCTCGCATGGATCACCCGTGTCCCAAAGTTTGCTTTTTTCTTCATAATTTGCTCTTGCGTAGTGATTGAAGTAAGTAACGTATTACGGCCCTATAATGGGAATCAGGGCACGGAATGTCTACCCTGTCATTACAATCTTTGCTGTGATAGAGTTTTCTGTTGTCAGAAAAAAATACTCCGGACATGATATCTGCAACTGCATTATGCTGCTAAATTTTTTGCCGCGAAATCCCAATTAACCAAATTCCAGAATGCATCGAGATACTTAGGCCGTGCATTACGATAGTCGATGTAGTAGGCGTGCTCCCAAACATCGCAAGTTAGTAATGGTTTGTGGCCTGCGGTGATGGGATTACTGGCATTGCTGGTGCTGCTGATCAGCAAGTTATGCTGGTCATTTTGTACCAACCATGCCCAACCCGAGCCAAAGGTAGACACCGCCGTTTTTGTGAATTCATCTCTGAACTGTGCGAACGATCCAAAATCACGTTTAATCGCTGCTAGTAAGGTACCCTTCGGTTCGCCACCGCCCTTAGGTTGCATCGATTGCCAGTAAAAGTCGTGGTTCCAAGTTTGGGCTGCATTGTTAAAAATGCCACCGCTAGCGTTTTTTACAATTTCATTGAGTGACATATCCTCAAATTCGGTATCGACGATGAGGTTGTTTAAATTGTTTACATAGGTGCGGTGATGTTTATCATAATGATATTCTAGCGTTTCTGAAGAAATGTACGGTTCTAGGCCGTTTTTTGGGTAGGGTAACTCCATCAGTTCAAATGGCATTCATGCTCTCCTTAATTTATCGGTATAAGCGCGAATTCTAATACCAATTGTTAACAAAGGGAAGTCGCTGTTAAAAAATAGTCTATATCTCATAGCAGAAAAACATGATACAATTGGTTAAATAAGTTTTTTGAATTCGATTGATGGTAAGTATCGTCAAAAAATTATGGGAGTCACCATGACAACACTATTTGATAAACACACTGTACTTACTACCATAAAACAACAAATTATGGATAACCCAGTGATCCTATACATGAAAGGTAGTCCGCAAATACCTCAATGCGGCTTTTCTGCCAAAGCGGTGCAAGTATTACAAGCTTGTGGCAAGCCATTTGCCTTTATCGATATTTTGCAGCACCCGGAAATTCGTGCCACGTTGCCAGAATATGCTGATTGGCCAACATTTCCACAACTTTATATTAACGGTGAGTTAATCGGCGGCAGTGATATTATAGCAGAAATGTATGCCGATGGTGAGTTGCAAGAAAAATTAGATGCGGTTGCCGTTTAACAAAGATTTGCTATTATTTAATCCTATAACATAAGCTTGGAGAAAAAACATGCGTGTACTCGTTGGTCGTCCCGCTCCAGATTTTACTGCAGCGGCAATATTGGCCGATGGCAAAATCGTCGACAATTTTAACTTGAAAGAACAGCTCCGAGGTAAATATGGCCTCATCTTTTTCTACCCGCTAGATTTTAGCTTTGTTTGTCCTTCAGAGTTGCTCGCCATTGATCACCGCATCGCAGCATTTAACGCACGCAACGTTGCTGTAATCGGTGTTTCCATTGATTCGCAATTTACCCACAATGCCTGGCGCAATACACCGGTTGACAAAGGTGGTATCGGGCCGGTCAATTATCCGCTGGTTGCCGATACCACACATGCTATTTGCCAAGCCTATGGTGTCGAGCATCCGGATGCCGGAGTGGCGTTTCGTGGCACCTTTTTGATTGATAAAGACAGCATTGTGCGCTCACAAGTCGTTAACGACTTGCCACTGGGTCGTGAGATCAACGAATTCATCCGCCTGGTCGATGCATGGCAGTTCCATGAACAGCATGGCGAAGTCTGTCCCGCCGGTTGGCAAAAAGGTGATGCAGGCATGACCGCATCCCCAGAAGGGGTTGCTGCTTATTTGCATGCTAATGTAGATAAGTTGTAATTAAAAATACTTTTATGCAAGTTACTGTGGTCGCCAAGCAGTTTATCAGAGGAAAAGAGAAGTGAACCACTTCTTGCAATAAAGCAGCTTAGCACTGTGGTAATAAAAACGCTTATATTGCGTGCAGATAGTATGTCTTTAGGATACCGTGGAAGCTAATAATTAATTATTGTGAAACGATAATTAATTTTTTGGGCTGAAAAAAATAGCGTCTTACTACCTTTTTTCTGTGATTTTTTAACAAAAAAAGTTGCAATATTATGGCTGTCTTATATAATAATTACCTTTCCTAGTCATATGCTAAGAAAATTAGGGACATCCTAGGTGTTACTGGATACAACTTGACCTTGATTTTATGTTAAGTTTTTGGCTGTTTCTACAGTTAAATTATGGAGATATATTATGAAACTTAAAAAACTGGTCGGCTCAATGATGGTGTTGGGCTTGGTGACTACGGCAGTCATCGCCGGCCCAAAGACGTCGCAAGATTCTAAAGCGGCAACTGTTGCAGGAACTGATGATAAAGCTACAAAGCAGGAAAACTTCTGGGCAACTATTGTGGACCGCAATGAAGATGGTGCCTACTCTCAGGATTTGACTAGTGGTCAAATCATGCTTTCCGCTTCACTTGCTCCTAAAGCTAACGTTTCGCTTAACCAAAGGGCTAAGGCCGACAATAATAATAATAAAGATTATTTTAGTATCAGCCCAGAAATATACTTGAATGCGCGCCTTAACGAATATTCCACTGTTCACTTGGCTTTGAGTTATGATGATAATAATACTTTTAATAATCTAAATGGTGGTAATTTTTATGGTGCTGATGTAGAAGACAAAAATAATGTCGCAAAGGATGTGGAATCTAAGAAGGAGTTATATATTCCCGAAGCGTATCTGAAGCTTAACCATGAACAAATTTTTGCCAAAGTGGGGCAGCAGTATATTAATTTTGGTAGCACTAGTCATGGTTCTATCTCGACTCCGTTGACGCAACAATTGTCTCAAACCAATCAGCTAGCAGTAACAGTAGGTGCTCAGAACCTCAAAGGTACCGGGTTGTATGCAGATATTTCCGGTTATAAGGGAGCTCGAGTGACTTCTGGCGATCAAAAGACGATCGGTGAACGTTTTGGGTACACCGCTGAACTGGGATATGCAAAAGACGCAGCCAACTATAATCTTAATATCTATACTGACTTTATCAACGATATGGCAGATGTCGATTCGGTTAACTATGCTATTGCATCAGGCAGAAAAGCGTACGTGAGTGAAAATACTACTGATAATGGCGGTGCTAAATCTTATTTGGCTATTAAACCAGCAGCCGCGTATAAGGCAATTCCCGGTATGGCGGCACACGTTGGTTTCACCATGGGTAAATTCCAAGTAATGGCCGATTACGTTACTGCGATGAAGAAATTCGATCAAGGCGATAATATGTATTATAAGGGTCAATTTGTAAACGATGTTGATTATGGTGCTAAACCGCAAGCTTATGGCATGGAAGTAGATTATAATTTCATGCCAAAGCAAACGGTAACCCTCGGTTATCAAGAGACTAAGCAGGCATTGTCATTTGGTCTGCCGAAGCAACGCACGCTGGTAGCCTACACTTATCAGTTTTCTGATCACGTTAGCGTGAGCAGTGAAATTAAGTGGGATAAGGATTATTCTAGTAATGAGTTTGGTCTTGGGTACGACGATGAGGCGGGTCGAATTTCTGGCAGTGGCAAAACCAAAAGCACTGCTCTTGCCAAATTGAGTGTTATTTTCTAATTTGTATCAAAAACACTAAAGTAATGTTCAAAAGCCTGGGTTTCCCAGGCTTTTTTATGTGTGTGGAGGGCTTTGTGATCCCTAAGTGGTCGCACAAATGTGGCTATTGTTATAAAAGATAGGCATTTCGGGAAAATTTTTATTCCATGGTAAATCGATAGATATTAATATCGCCACTCATTGACAATCTTGCAAAACAATTCTGCAGTTTTTTGTGCATCGTAAAGAGCAGAATGCGCTTGATCTTGATCAAACTCCAAGTTTGCTGCTTGTGCAGCACATAACAGTACGGTTTGCCCAAAAGCCACCGCACTGAGGGTGGCAGTGTCGAAGGTAGTAAATGCATGAAAAGGATTTTTTTTGATGTGACTACGCTTTACCGCTGCTTGTAAAAATCTTAAATCGAACGCTGGATTGTGCCCTACTAGCACAGCGCGTTGGCAGTGATGGGCTCTAATGGCAGCATATATCGGCTTAAAAATTGTCTCGAGGGCTAGTTTTTCTGGTTTGGCAAAACGAAAGGGATTGAATGGCTTGATGCCGTTGAATGCCAATGCCTTGGTATCAATATGTGCTCCGGTAAATGGTTCAATATGTTCATGCAGGGTATCAACACAAATAAGTTGCCCTTTGGCATTGAAATCAAGCAATACTGCAGCCATTTCCAACAAGGCGTCTTTGTTGGCATCGAATCCGGCAGTTTCCACGTCGACAACCACCGGTAAGTAACCACGAAAACGATGTTTCATTACCGCTGTTGCAGTTGCCATGATAACCTTTCTCCAGCAGCTAGTGGGATGACTGTTGTTGTACCGAATGCTAGGCTTTGTGGCACTTGCCATGTTTTTTCGGTTAGCTTAATCTGACATTGATTACGTGGTAGGCCGTAGAAATCCGCACCGTGAAAACTGGCAAAAGCCTCTAATTTATCTAACGCCTGCATTGTCATAAATGCTTTTGCATATAACTCAATAGCGCTATGAGCACTATAGACACCGGCGCAGCCACAGGCATTGTGTTTGTCGTTAATGCTATGTGGTGCACTATCCGTGCCAAGAAAAAACTTTTTATTCCCACTGATTGCCGCTTGTAATAAGGCTTGCCGATGACTTTCGCGTTTTAGAATCGGTAAACAATAAAGATGTGGTTTGATGCCACCGGCTAACAATTCGCTGCGATTATATAATAAATGCTGCGGTGTAATTGTTGCTCCAATGGGATGGGTACTGTCGCGCACAAAATCAACTGCTTCTTTAGTGGTAATATGCTCAAGCACGATTTTTAATTGTGGGAAATCGGTACATAATGGAATTAATACTGTGTCGATGAATCGTTTTTCTCGATCAAAAATATCTCCATATGGCACTTCACCATGAATACATAGGACAAAACCATGGTACTGCATCGCCTCTAATAAGGCGTAAATCTTCTGTATCTTGGTGACTCCACCGGTAGTATTAGTAGTTGTGTGTGCCGGATACAGTTTTGCCGCTATAATATGCGGATGTTCTGCTGCTTGGTCAATGGTTGTTATCGGCATATCGTCAGTTAAATACAGTGTCATCAAGGGGTTGAAATTGCTATGCAGTGGTGCTGCTGCCAGGATGCGTTTGCGGTACGCTTCTGCTTGTGTAATACTGGTGATCGGCGGTAGAAGATTAGGCATGATCAGCGCGCGTTTGAATTGTCGCGCACTATCTGCTACGGTGCGTGCTAGCTTATTGCCATCACGCAGATGCAGATGCCAATCATCCGGTTGGGTAATTCTCAGGCTTTTTACCATGCATATAATATACTGCGATTATAAAAATATACAATAGAAATTTTGCGGTATAAATAATCCGCCTAAATTTATTTCACTGTCGATACAAGTAAGCCTTGATATGAAACAAGTAAGGTAGTTCTTTGCATTTTTATACTAATACACCGCCAATTTTCATGTGTCTTGTAGGTGATATCTTTTAGCAACAGCTAGAAGCAGCATGAGAATAATGTAAGCGATTGATTTTAAAAGAAAAAATATAATTGTTTACTATTTGTGCAAATGCCGAAGAGGTAATGCCAGCAAGCGATTTAACAGTTTTTAACTCCCTTTTACACATACTTATCCACAGAAAATGTGTATAAGTAAGATGCTACTAACATGCTGCATGATGGTGCTAATAGTTCGGCATTCAAAGCATATATACATACATAAAAATTGCTAAAGAGTAATCTTTTTCATGCCACCGTCTTTTTGCAACAGCAGGGCAGAGCCATGGTCATGCCAAGCCGCTAAGACGATGCGTTGAGCTGGTTTATGGTTGATCATAAGTTGATGTGTTGCGGGGCGGTGCGTATGTCCATGGATAAGTAAATCAGGGTGATGCTTCTGCAAATAACGTTGTACTTCATGTGGATTGACATCTTGAATGGCCAGGTTAGTACGGGTGTGCCGTTTACTTTTATATCTTGCTAATAACGCAAGCAAACGCCGTAACCATAGCGGCATAGCTAGAATTCGTCTCTGCCATGCTTTATTATGTGCCTTACGACGAAATGCTTGATATTTAATGTCATCGGTACATAGTAGGTCACCATGCATCAGCAGTATTTTTTTTTCATAGATAGTAACCATCGTCGGATCAGCCAATAAGATAATACCGGTATCAACAGCAAATTTTTCACCGATGAGAAAGTCACGATTACCATGCATAAAATAAACGGTTGTTCCTTGTGTGGTTGCTTGTTTTAATGCTTGCTTAACGACAATGGCAAGCTGAGAATTATCGTCATCACCAGGCCAATATTCAAACAAATCGCCTAAAATATAGATCGCATCAGCATCGATTGCTGCGCTGCTCAGAAAATTGAGAAAGATGCGGGTGACCTTATCATGGGGTGTTTTAAGGTGCACATCGCTGATTAGGTAGGTACTCATATGCCTATGGTATTGTATATTAGCCAATGTTGCAATTGCATCTTTGCACCTATTAGTATCTGTTCTATAATGTGATTTTGTAGTCTTAAGGAGAAAATATCATGCCATCTATTGATATTTATACCATCGAATCTTGTCCCTATTGTAAACAAGCAAAAGCCTTATTGACTAGCAAGGGCGCAGATTTTAATGAGTTAAAACTCGATCAAGATCTAAAATTGCGTCAGCAAATGTCGATGCGCCACAGCGGGTTGCGTTCGGTGCCACAAATTTTTATCGATGATCAACATATTGGTGGCTATGATGATCTTGTGGTGCTTGATAAGGCTGGCAAACTGGACCGTTTGTTGGGGAAATTTCCCTGAAATGCTGCTGTGTTTGCTACCTCTGCTGAATTGCTAGTAGGGCAAAAGAGCGCATGAATTGGTCGCCAGATAAGCTTAGGGTAATTCCCTAGCCGCAAACCGTTGAATCACTAAGGGATAAAGTTGGTGTTCAAGCTGCTGCACTTTTTTTTTAAGACTGTCTACAGAATCATTGGCGTTGACAGTGCATTGTGCCTGCGCGATGATGCTGCCGCTGTCGAGTTCCTCGTCTACAAAATGTACGCTGCAACCATGCACGCTATCACCCGCATCGAGTACACGTTGATGCGTGTTTAATCCTTTATATTTAGGCAGAAGCGAAGGATGAATATTAATTAAATATGGATGAAAGTGAGCGACAAATTCAGCGGATAAAATACGCATGAAGCCAGCGAGCACGACTAATTTTGGTTGATAGCAATCAATTAATTTTGCTAAAGCGTGATCATAGGTCTGGCGATTAGCATGTGTTCCGGCAGCAAGTACGTGCGTTACTAATCCTGCATCTTTTGCGCGCTGCAAGCCGAAGGCAGTGGCTCGGTCGCTGATAACCGCATTAATAGCAACATGGCATGGTGCTGGTTGGGTGGCATTAATAATTGCCTGCAAGTTACTGCCATTACCAGAGAGTAATACCACGATGGGAAAGGTATTTTGCGCCTGGGTTTTTGTCCTCATCGGTGTGAATCCGCAAACACGCTTACATTCCTGACAATAGCACGCCAGCTTGACCTATTTTACGGCAAATGACTTCACCAATTTGCCAGGCAGTTTCACCACAACGATTCAGGTTTTCAATACAAGTTGTAACGCGATCTTGTGGTGCGATTGCTACCATGCCAACACCGCAATTGAAGGTACGAAACATT
>CAYWDC010000015.1:0-11651 GCA_964456955.1 uncultured Gammaproteobacteria bacterium
GTCTGCGATGATTGCAGGACCAGTGAATTGACGCTAAGAACCATCAGGTAACGTGATTTATGACATCGATATTCTTTTTCAGTAGCAAGTTATACTTACAAACCAGATGACAGCGTGTTATTAAAAAAACTCGAATACAAATATTTTATTTAAGAATAATAATTAGATTAAAAATTTTATTATTAGTCAAAGGCTTTAATATTTTTATTCAGCAGCGTTATTTTTTATTCGCTGATACAATCTCATATCATCTACCAATATGACGCATACGCTTTCCTTTTAAAAGATTTCTCTCAATTTGTTCTAGAGAAACATCTTTTGTTTCAGGAATAAAGAAACGAACAAATAACAAACCGACCGCACAGCAAGCGGCAAAGAAAAAGAAAATCTTAACTGCACCTAAGTCACCTTCTAAACTAATAATAGGTCCAGAAAATCGAGCCACAATACCGGCACTTAACCAGTTAGCCAAGACGGCACACATCATCCCTATATCACGTGTTTTGAGTGGGAAAATTTCTGAAACAATAATCCACGTAATAGGTCCTAAAGAAATTGCAAAAGCAAAAATATAGAATAAAACTGCTAGCAATAAAATAGTTTGATATTGGCTTAAAAGATTAACTTGATGTATTTTTATATAGAAAACACCCCCAGCTACCAACAGTGAAATCAACATAATGATTAAGCCGACATATAAAATGGGTTTTCGCCCTAATTTATCAACAAATAACACCGCAATAATCGTTGATAACATATTCACCAACCCGACAACAATCGTTGCAATAGTTGAAGAACCTATACCAGCTTGAGAAAAAATGCTGGTTGAATAATAGATAATCGCATTAATGCCAGAAAATTGTTGTAATATTTGAATAGCCAAAGCAACAACTAACGCTTTAAGAAACATTGGCTTTAGAATATTTTTCAGTAATGAGCCATCACTATATCTTGTTAAAGTTGCCTTAATGTTTTGGATTTCTTCTTCAATCAATGTATGGTCATGTCGTGTTTTATATAGGGTTTCGTAGGCTTCATTAAAACGGTTTTTCAATAAAAGCCAACGCGCAGTCGATGGAATAAAAAAACAACTAATAAACATAATTGCCGCTACAATAACAATGGGGAGATACATCATACGCCAAGAATGAGTGTAGTAACTGAAAAAGCTATTGGTACAGTAAATAGAGAAAATACCCAGTGTAATTAAAAATTGATAAATCGAAACCAATGCTCCACGCAAATGGGCTGGTGCAATTTCAGACAGGTATAATGGAGCGGCCATTGAAGCAACTCCAACTGCCCAACCCAGTATAAATCGACAAATTGTTAGCAATATGATCGAACTTGATATTGGGCTAATACTTGACGCAATAAGAAAAATAAATGCTGTCAAGACTAAGGTCCATTTTCTGCCTAGGCGATAGGATAAAAACCCAGAGAAAAGTGCACCAACAATCGAACCCCATGCCATGGTTGCTACAAATTTACCTCCTTGTGCCGCCGTTAATGAAAATTCTCGAGTAATAAATTCTAATGCACCATTGACAAAACCTTGGTCGAGTCCAAAGAGGAAGCCACCTGTAGCAGCAAAAGTACAAACTAAGGCAACATATAAGGTAATAATTTTCCTTATTTGTTTTTCTCTTAATTGATTATCCAATTTGTTATTTTCGGTATTCACAATCCTCTCCGTTCATTATATAAATAACTTATACATAATAATTTAGCCGTATTATAGACTAAATTGTGCCATTGTGCCATTTTAATTTGCTTTCTGGTAGACGCGGGCGGTGTCGAACCGCCGACCTCCACGATGTCAACGTGGCGCTCTACCGCTGAGCTACGCGTCTATAAAGAGTTTGATGAAGAGCAATAAGATAACAAAACGCAGCTACTAGCACAAGCACCATGTTATACTTAGTAAATGCGTGCTTCTTGGTTAGAAAAAATCACCGCCCATAGTATCATCTTAACACCGAATAAGCGCTTAGCACGCCTGTTGCAGCAACAACTCGAACAACAGCAAACGCAAATCACTTGGCGAACAATACCGATATTACCCTTACAAACCTGGTTAAAAAATTGTTACCAGAATACCTTACTGCAACAGCAACGGCCCTTATCACTGTTGAATGAAAATCAAGAGTTCTGTCTCTGGCAACAAATTATTACAGCATCCAAAGCAGGAGCAACACTATTACAGCCGGCAGCAACCGCACAAACAGCACAACAAGCTTACCAAACACTATGTGCCTGGAATTTACCCCTCGATACCTTGGTTGAAGACCAACATTATCATGATAATAATCCATTTTTTCTTTCGTGGGCAAAAACCTTTAAACGCTATTGTCAGAAACACCAATTACTCAGCCAAGCCCAGCTGAGTGACTACCTAACGTCAGGTTCGGTAAATAATGCGAGTAAGCTGCCGCAACAGCTGTTGCTTTTTAACTTTGATGAATTAACACCACAAATTGAACAGTTACTCACTAGATTGGCAGCACAAGGCGTCAAAATAGATACTATTGAAGAAAAATGTACAAACCAATCACAACAACAAGTTGTCTGTAACGATATCAACGATGAATTATTAACAATGGCTCGCTGGGCAAAAGCCTGTTTACAACAACACCCTGATAGCCGCATTACTTGTGTTGTGCCTAATTTAACGGCTATTCGTAATGAAGTGGTACAAGTTTTTACTGCAGTTTTTTCCCCTGCAGCACTATTTAATCCTGATCTTATGCAGAAAACATTTAATATCTCTGGTGGCTATGCGCTGAGCCATGCACCGATCATCAACCAAGCCTTAAAATTATTAGGTAGTAACCCCTTTAGCATTAGTATTGATGATCTAACGCAATGGTTAACCTCACCTTTTGTTGCCGGTTTTACCGAAGAAGCTAACCAACGTGCATGTTTCGATGTTAAACTGCGAACATATAATGAACCCGTTTTTTCCTGGAAAACGTTGTTATATTTGCTACCTAAAAGCGACTGTAGTCTATTTGCTCAGCAAATTATGGCATGGTTAAATGACTACAAGAACCTACCCAAAAAACAATCATTGTCTGCATGGAGTCAATGTTTCCATCAACTGTTACAACAGCTGGGTTGGGCACAAGGACGTCGCTTAAATAGCAGTGAATACCAACAGACCACACGCTTTGATCAACTACTACATGAACTACCGACACTAAGCCTTGAACCGAAGCAATATACCTATGCACAGGCATTGCAACTGTTGCAACAACTCACACAACGCACTTTATTCGCCACCCAAAGTCATGATGGGCCGGTACAAGTATTAGGATTGCTTGAGGCAGCAGGTCATGTTAGCGACTATCTGTGGATTATGCACGTTGACGACGAAACATTACCCGCTGCTGCAAACCCAAACCCTTTCTTGCCTTATCATTTGCAGCAAAAATATAATATGCCGCATAGTTCTGCATCACGCGAACTGGAATTTGCAGAAAAGTTATGGCAACGTTTTACTCACAGTGCACAACATATTATTTTTAGTCACCATCAATATGATGGTGAACGAGGATTATCAGCAAGCGCAATGCTTAACCACATTCCTCATGTAACGCAGGAAAGTCTAAATTTATCCACTTATCAACCATTAACCGCCAGCATTTATTCACCAACAAACTACGAATATCTTATCGATGATAAAGGACCAGCCATCGGTATAAAGCAAAAAATTGCTGGCGGTACGGGTATTTTTAAGCAACAGGCCGCTTGTCCATTTCGCGCTTTTGCACAATATCGATTGCATGCCTATGGTTTGCCAATCCCTGAAAATGGTTTAAATGCACGCGAACGTGGTTCATTACTTCATCTTTGTCTCGATAAACTATGGGCACGACTAAAAACCCAACAACATCTGCTGCAACAAACGCCGGCAGAATTAGACACCATGGTGGCAACAAGCATCGAAGCAGCGTTTAGCGAATTTTTCCCTGCTCATTCTCATAAATTTAAAACAAAATTCAAATTCCTAGAACAGCAACGGCTGCAACAATTATTACTCACCTGGCTGGATCTAGAAAAACAACGTCCTATGTTTAGTGTTATCAACCATGAACAACGACGACAGATAAAGATTGGTAATGTAACGGTAACGGTACAAATCGACCGCATTGATCAATTAGCCAGCGGAAAAAAAATTGTTATTGATTACAAAAGTGGACGAGTTAAAGTCAGTGACTGGTTTGGCCTGCGTCCGCGTGAGCCTCAGCTACCACTGTATTTACTCAGCGAACCCAATATTGATGGCATTGCCGTTGCGCAAGTATGCATTGACGCAATAAAACTGAAAGGCATCACCGCAAATGAGACCAATATTGATGGTCTAGAAACACTCGAACGCTATAAAAATTATACAACAGCCAATACTTGGGAAGAATTAATTGCACAATGGCAACAAGTATTACAACAATTAGCAATAGCATTTACTCATGGGCAAGCTGATGTTAACCCCGCTTATTATGATACTTGCAATAATTGCCGATTATTCAGTCTATGCCGCATTAATGAGAAACTGCGGCGATGAAAACAATCAGCGATCAACAACAACGCGTACAAGCATTAGATCCGACAGCCTCATTTATTGTGCAAGCACCAGCAGGTTCAGGAAAAACAGAATTATTAACACAGCGTTTCTTAAAATTACTCAGCCTGGTAGAAAAGCAACCGGAAGAGTTACTCGCCATCACCTTCACCCGCAAAGCAGCCAATGAAATGCGTCAACGCATTATTGGTGCACTGCAATTAGCCAAACAAGAAAAACCAACGACAACACATCAAGCATTAACTTGGCGCTTAGCGAAACAGGTATTACAACGAGATCAACAAGAAAATTGGCAGTTGTTGCTTAACCCAAATCGCTTACGTATACAAACGATCGACTCCTTTTGCACGTATCTGAGCAAACGGCTGCCGATCACCTCGCAATTGGGTAGTAATATTCAGATTATTGAGGATGCTCAAGCAAATTATGAACAGGTGGTTGATAAAATATTATTGCAACTTGAGGATAAAGTTCCTTGGTCAGATGCGATTGCTACCTTGCTATTGCATTTAGACAATAACCTTGCTGCAGTAAAAACACTGCTTGTTAATATGCTCGCTCATCGAGAACAATGGTTGCCGCACGTCATTAATGCGCGTAACAGCGATGATTTACGAGAACACCTACAGGCTGCATTACATCATCTTATTGATGAAACACTCACTCAATTAACGAAACAGTTTCCTATCGAACAGCAGCAAGAATTCCTTGAACTATTCAAGCATGCACATACCATGCTAAAGCAAACAACCGCTGCTCATGTGATCAACGATACCAGCCCATCGCTATTCCCGCAGAATAAACTTACAGATTTAGCACATTGGCAAGCATTCGCCAAATTACTCCTCACAAAAAAACATGCCTGGCGCAAATCGTTTGACAAACGCCATGGCTTCCCCACCACTGCAGATACAGAAGCAGAAAAAATACGTCTGCGTAATTACAAAGAACGTATGCTTAGCTTAACAAAAATAGTAAGCAGTAACGAGGTGTTACGCCAATTACTTAATGAAAGTTTATTGTTACCACCAGCAAAATATAATGATAAACAATGGAGAATGCTCACCGCACTACTCGAACTGTTACCCATTACCGCGGCGCAGCTAAAGTTAAACTTCCAACAAAGTGGCACTATTGATTTTACTGAAGTCACTCAATCTGCATTGCAAGCCCTGGAAAGAGAAAAAAACCCCACCGAGCTCGCACTGTATCTTGATTATCGCATCAAACATGTTCTTATTGATGAATTTCAAGATACTTCAGTAACTCAGTTTCGCTTATTGGAATTATTAGTACGTGGTTGGCAAAAAGGTGATGGACGCAGCCTGTTTTTAGTTGGTGACCCCATGCAATCGATTTATCGTTTTCGTGGTGCCGAAGTGGGTTTGTTTTTGCAAGCAAAACAATATGGTATCGGTGCTATTCAATTAACTTCTTTAACGTTGAGCAATAACTTCCGCTCAGTGACATCTATCATTAATTGGTTTAATGGCACATTTAGCAATAGCTTTCCACAACATAATGATATTGCTTTAGGCGCTATTAGTTATACAACAGCACATGCTACGCAAACATGCGACCATAAAGATGCTATTCATTTGCACCGCTGTGATGTTAATAATTCACGAGATGAAGCGAATACGATTCTAGCTATCATTAAACATTGTCAACAACAAGACGCCGAACAAAGTATTGCCATTTTAGTAAAAACACGGCGACAATTAGTTGCTATTCTACCCCTACTAAAACAAGCAAAGATTACATTTAATGCCGTAGAAGTTGAGCATTTAGCTCATCTTCCCGCAATCGAAGATTTAACATCGTTAACACTGGCATTACAACATCTTGGTGATCGACTGGCATGGTTAGCTGTTTTACGTGCACCCTGGTGCGGTTTAACACTAGACGATTTATATCACCTTGCCAACCCCGATAAAAATGCGACGATTTGGCAACGTCTCACCGATAATGATATCCTGCAGACGTTATCTGACGACGGACAAAAGCGTGTGCATCGAGTTATTAAAGCCATACAGCCTGCATTACAACAACGTGGACGTTACTCGTTAGCACAATGGGTTTATAGCACTTGGCTTGCCTTAAATGGACCAGCAACATTAACCGACGACAATCAATTGCAAGAATGTGAAAGATTTTTTGCCCTGCTAAATACACTTGAACAAGAAAGTAGCCATCAAATCCCGGGGCAGTTGCAACGGCGACTTGATAAATTATATGCTAGATCAATAAATGCTTGTAATCTACAGGTCATGACCATTCATAAAGCAAAGGGATTGGAGTTTGATACGGTTATCATACCTAGTTTAGAAACATCACCAACAAGGGAGACAGCCCAATTATTACTGTGGCAAGAACGACCTAGTAGTAATAATCAATTAGATCTGTTGCTAGCACCAATCAAGTCCCATGCCGATGATGTCGATGCAATTTATGATTATGTTCGACATTTTCAACAGTATAAAAACGACTTTGAAAACATGCGCTTATTCTATGTGGCGGTTACCCGCGCCAAACAACATCTACATTTGCTTGCAAATTTTGATAATAGCGAAAGTAAGCCGCGTAAAAACAGCTTTTTGCATGCTATTTGGCAACAACATCGTCATCACTTCAAGCGCCATCACCAATCTACATTGCAAAAAGAAAACACTAATATTGGCTGTTTAAGACGATTAGTAGAGCATGTTAAACCCGCCAAAGTGCTTATGGCATTACTACAGCAACATCCTGGTTCTGTAATCAAAAATAACGGCGACACTACTATGCCTGCATGGCAAGACACGACGGCTGTCATTATTGGTACGGTGTTACATTTTATTTTACAGCAATTAGGTGGGTTCGATCCCACAACATGGAGTGCCTTACTAAAAAGACACAGTGCTTGGCAAGTTTTACTAAAACAACAAGGATTAGCAGATGAAAAACTCGAGAACGCAAAGCAATTAATCACCACCACATTAAAAACTATGCTACACAGTAAACGAGCACATTGGCTCTTTAGTCACCAACATCAAGATATTTATAGTGAATACCGATTAAGTTATAAAGCTAAAGACAAAATTAATCACGTAATCATCGATCGTACTTTTGTTGCCAATAATATACGCTGGATTATCGACTTTAAATTCACGACAACAAAAAAAGATGAATCTTTAACACATTTTTTGCAACAACAGCAAAATCAACATCGAGAGCAGCTACAAACTTATGCCGAAGTGTTAACGCCTATTGAAGATAGGCTGATAAAGCTAGGCTTATATTTTCCGTTGCTTGATGCTTGGATCGAATGGTCTTATGTGGCAACAGTAAGTAATAGGAAACATAAAAAATTAAATTGACCATGATCAGCTAACAGCTCATACACTTGTCTGAATCCTCGACAAAAATAACAAAAGCATTTACTATTATTAAATGCATGTTACATTCGATGGAAAATTAGTGGTTGCCATTTCGTCGCGTGCACTTTTTGATTTAAGCGACAGCCATCACGTCTATGAGAATGAAGGAGTCGCCGCTTATGCTAATTATCAAATTACTCATGAAAATGACATCTTACCGCCTGGAGTCGCCTTTACCCTAGTAGAAAAATTGTTAAACATTAATAAAGGGCAAAAAAATCCCCTGGTCGAAGTGTTGTTGTTATCACGCAATAGTGCCGATACGGGGTTACGAATTTTTAATAGCATTCAACATTATCATCTTGATATCACTCGTGCCGCTTTCTCAAGCGGTAAGAGTCCTTATGCTTATGTCCCGGCATTCGGCAGTCACTTGTTTCTTTCAACTCATACCGAAGACGTGCAAAAAGCCTTAGCAGCAGGTTATGCTGCCGCCACCATCCTGCCCCAAGCAACAACGACGCATACGACAGATGAATTGCGCATTGCATTCGATGGCGATTCCGTATTATTCTCAGATGAAGCAGAACGCGTATTTCAAGAACAAGGTCTCGATGCCTTTATAGACAATGAGACAGCAAAAGCAGAACAACCACTGGAAGGTGGACCCTTCAAACCTTTTTTACGCGCGCTACACAAAATTCAACAAACATTCCCAGAAGACCACTGCCCGATTCGTACCGCTTTGGTGACGGCGCGCTCTGCACCATCACACGAACGGGTAATCAAAACCCTACGGCACTGGAATGTACGCTTAGACGAGGTCCTGTTTTTAGGCGGACTGGCGAAAAGCGATTTTCTCAAGTCGTTTCGGGCAGACTTCTTTTTTGACGATCAACGTGGACATTGCGACTCAGCTACCGACAACAACATCGCCACCGCGCACGTGCCACATGGGGTTACCAATCAGTAGTAAAGGTATAAAAGTTGATTAAACAACTGTGTAGCAGATTAGTTCTGCTAATATTTTCGACAAATTTGATCTTAAAGGTTATCGCAAAGAAATTTATCATCTGTTTGGCTTTGATTTCGACAAGGTCGACGTTGCAAGGAATATAAATTCTTTTTCAACCAACCATCTAAAATATAAGCATAATAACCTAGAATAAGATCAGAGCCATCGCAGCTTGCAAAATAGGTAATAACTACAGGATTTCATCGCAGCGACTTCACCACTGATAGGCCGATTACTTGCGCAACCTTGTCGATATTGTCGCCACAAGCTAGCACCTTACGTGCTAGCTTGTACAATGCTTCACGCAATCTTCTCATCGATCATGGCGGGCAATGGAGAAGAGGAAGCGGAGAGTCTATAGTTCTGGATAGCTGACGAAGGTAGCCCATGCAGCCTAAGAACAGTCTCATTAAAAAGGCCAAGATGCTAGCGGGCACGATGTCCAACCTCTTTAGCGCGTTTTAGCGACTCTCTTGACTTTACGGTTATATCGAGTTTCCCGCACCTTATAGATAGACCACAATTCCTAAAACCGGCGCACAAACCAAGAGACACACCATCAAACTGACATAGGAATGCGTTGTGCTAACCAACAGCTTAACTATCGTTTTTTATACCGGGACGCCAACAAAACTACTCCTACTCCTGCTCCGAGTAATATTGCTGTGCTGTTATTTCTAAGCGTTACCACCGGGTTTGCTTTAAGATAGTTATCTTGGCCTTTAAAAGTTTGGGACTTGTTGTTGTAATCGGTTAAAATACTTGCAGATAGTCTTTTACCATCTTGTTCAGATAACTGCCTTTGTGATTGATTGTTTTCTACTTCTTTACTTATTGTTGAACTTATGTATTCATTCGTGTTTCCTTTTCCTTTGAGTTCCGAACTATTGTCCTATTATTTTTCGCACTATATTGTAATTTAGTTATGAACTAATGTAATGTCAATACTCTGCACATATTGAATAGCTTGATTAGGCCTCTGTTTCGCTATTTTTAGATAACTCGATAACTCTTCGGCATATCGAGATGGGTTATTGATTTAATATCCCTATCCTATCATCATCTCCTGTTTTTGACGCGCCATCTCTCTTGCAGGCAACTTATTGCCTAATATCTTTTTATAGCGTTACATCACAAGACCTGAATAATTTCTATTGCCACACCCTCGGTGCTACTGCTAGACCATTCGACCATAAAACTAGCACTCAGATGTTCTGGCTCTGCTGAACATGATGCTTCTTCACGTCATATGCAGCAACAACAATCTTAAACATAGTGGTTAAAGTAATTAGAAAATAACTTTACTTATGTCTTTTGCTTAAATAGATCTGGCTTGTCTACTGCTGGCGGATGGTTCGGCATGTTAATACCAAAATGGCGATAACTCTTCGGTGTTGCCATGCGTCCACGCGGCGTACGCATAATGAATCCTTGCTGAATCAAGTAAGGCTCCAATACATCTTCAATCGTTCCCCTTTCTTCGCCAATTGCTGCTGCCAACGTCTCCACCCCGACAGGGCCACCCGCAAACTTTTCAATCATTGTCAACAGCAGTTTGCGATCCAATGTATCAAAACCATGGTGATCAACATGCAATAAATCCAGTGCCTGCTGCGCAATAGCTTGATTAATGGCACCATTGGCTTTCACTTGTGAGTAATCACGCACACGACGCAACAAACGGTTAGCAATACGTGGGGTACCGCGTGAACGGCGCGCAATCTCCATTGCGCCAGTGGCATCAATGGATACAGCGAGGATTTTTGCCGAACGTTTGATAATTTTACTTAATGAATCAAGATCATAAAACTCTAAGCGTTGTATGATACCAAAGCGATCACGTAACGGTGAAGTAAGCAATCCCGCTTTGGTCGTTGCCGCAACTAAAGTAAATGGTGGTAAATCTAATTTTATCGAACGTGCTGCCGGCCCTTCACCAATCATAATATCGAGTTGATAATCCTCCATGGCAGGGTAAAGAATTTCTTCGATGGCTGGATTGAGCCGATGAATTTCATCGATAAATAAAACACCACGCGGTTCCAGGTTGGTTAACAATGCAGCCAGATCGCCGGCTTTTTCAATCACCGGTCCCGAGGTTTGTCGCAAGTTGGTACCCATTTCATTAGCAATGATATGCGCCAACGTCGTTTTACCCAAGCCCGGCGGACCGAAAATAAACACATGGTCTAAGGCTTCATTACGCTTTTTGGCGGCGGCAAAAAAAATTTTCATCTGCTGGTGCAGTCCAAGTTGACCAATATAATCAGCAAGTAATTTTGGACGAATGGCCTTATCGAAATACGCATCATCCTGTTTACCGGCGGCAACAAGGCGGTCAGATTCAATCATGCTACTATTGTAGAAAAAGATGCATTTATTGTCATTAGCATAACGGCAGAAAACAACTGTGCTGTAGAAAATAGCCTGATATTTTTACCATAAAAGTGCAAGTTTGCAGCGATTAAAAGTGGCGTCCCCTAGGGGAGTCGAACCCCTGTTGCCGGGATGAAAACCCGGTGTCCTAGGCCTCTAGACGAAGGGGACGCAGGACATTCGTAACAGAGCTGTTACGAAGAGCGGCGCATTCTAGGTAGGTCTCAGACCCCAGTCAAGATGCGTTTTGCACTTATCAATACGGGGTTGGATCGCCGAGTGAACTTAAGTACATAAGTCCACCCGGACATCCCAGACC
>CAYWDC010000016.1:0-11286 GCA_964456955.1 uncultured Gammaproteobacteria bacterium
TAAATACCTTAGAAAAAATAGAGAAACATAATTTGTTGAAATTTCAAACTCGAAGCACAGCGATCATAACGGCAATTATAAGTGGTATTTTATTTTACTTCTCAACAGGATTCCATCAATGCTGGCCTTTACTATGGTTTGCACCGATGCCGGTATTAATTTATGCTTACCATCATCGCTATCATTCAATCATCATCGTTGCCTTTTTTGCTTTTTTTACTGGGAAAATTGAATTATCTGTATTACCTAGGTAGTGGGATTCCGTCTTTTTTTATTCTATCATCTATTGTATTTAATGCGGCCATTTTTAGCATCTGTGTTGTCTGTAATAAATGGTTAGTCAACAAAACGTTCATTGGTCAGCCATGTTTGTATTTCCTGCTTTGTGGACCAGCTATGAGTTTTTTGTTTCATTGGTATCTGACGGCAAAGCACTCATGAGCTTAGCCTATGATCAACTGCATTTTCTTAATTTTATACAGATTGTCTCTATTACCGGAATTTGGGGAGTAACCTTTACCCTGTTAACTTTTTCATCAGGCATTAGCTATGCAACATACATTAAGAATCGTCGCTATCAAGTGATCAGCCTACTTTTCGTCATGTTCATTCCTTTGGCATCCATTCTTTACGGATATCATCGCTTGCATACTGTATTACAACCACTACACTCGGTATCAATAGGACTGATATCTATCAATAAATCACATCTTGTTTATGATAAAAAGGCCCTGTCGCTAAGCAAACAATATTTGCCTCTGATCAAAGAAGCAGCCAAATCGGGTGCACAATTTATTGTATTACCAGAGAAGTTTATGCAAATAACAGAACATACCTATGGAAAAATTATCCCATTATTCCAACAGTCTGCCAAAGACAATCAGGTTACTTTAATTCTTGGCATTGCTAGAGTGAGGCAAAAAACATTGAATACAGCCATTGTCATTGATCCCAAGGGTAAAATTGTTGGTGTCCATAATAAACATCATTTACTGGCTGGTTTAGAAAGCCAATTTACACCCGGAAAATATTTCTTTAATAGGCAGCATCAATTTAAGTGGGGTATTGCTATCTGTAAAGATATGGATTTTCTCCCTGTGGGACGTCATTATGGAAAAACAAACACACAACTGTTGTTCGTTCCTGCCTTAGATTTCAATGTCGATGCTTGGTACCATGCTCGCTCGGCGATCATGCGTGGTATTGAAAATGGCTTTGCTATTGCGCGTAGTGCAGCGCATGGTTATTTATCAATTACCGATCAAATGGGTAGAGTAATCAAAATTGCACCTGATTTTTATCAAAAAAATAATGTCCTCGTCGGCACCGTGACACTGTATCAGCTTCGTACGGTCTACACGCAATGGGGCAACTGGTTTGCCTGGCTAATCTTTTTATTACTATTACTCGCCATTATTCGAATTTTCTTATGTTCAAAATCCTAAGGTAATATCCTTTTATACGATCAACAGGACCGAAAACCTTAGCGATTCTACTCCTTTAGATAGTAACGAAAACCAAACCTATCAAACACAATAACCCACCTACTATGGTATGCATATAAATCGGTTCGCCCAATACAAAATGCGAGGTTAACAGTGCTGCAGGTGGTGATAATATAATGAAGGGAGTGACATGACTAACCGGATTGCGTGATAGCAATTTAAACCATAGGCTATAACCAATAATCGTCGCTACCACCACCATAAAGAAAATAGCGAGTGACACCTGCCAAGTAATGTGTAACAAACTGTGCCAAGCACCTGGTTCTGCTATCAGAGAAATCAACCCTAAAATAGGAAAAACACATAGTGAATTAAATCCATTGAGGACTAATGCATGGATTTTACCTACCGCACGAATTTGATTGGCCGCAACTGACCACACAAATGCACCTAACAACACTAATAATACCCCAACTCGCTCACCACTGTGCTGTGGTAAACCGACTGTAATTACAACACCAATTAGACCTAGGGCAGCACCAAAATTCTTACGAGCACTAAGGTGCTCTTTAAGAAAGAATCTTGCCATCAGCGCGGCGAAGGGAATTTGTAACTGCATAATAATCGTCGTTTCGCCGGCAGGAACAGTACGCATGCCAAGAAACAATAACGAATAACCTACACCCATTGTCAAACTAATAATCAGTAGTGGTAACAGTTGTTGGCGTTCGACTAAATACAGCCAGGGTAACAATAAAACAGCAACTAAACTAAAGCGCACTGTCATTAAAAAAATCGGCGGAATATTCATTACTCCAATTTTAACGGCAACATAGTTTATACCCCATAATATGGGAACTACTATGGCTGTTGCAACATCAACAACCGACATCTTATTGTTATCACGCATTAGTCTTGTTTCAATTAGTTAAATAAGGGAGCTGCTTTTAATGATCAATTTTTTATTGCACCTTATACAACTTGACCTTTATAAACAAATTCATCAAATTTTTCATGGCACCAAGTATCATTTTTTTCATAATAATTGAAAATAGCAGTAAATTTTTTTTCATTTTTTGTAGGCACAGATTCATGCAGAATTTTCCTTCCTTGAAGGAAAAGCAAAGAGCCCCTACAAGCATAAATGTTCCGTTTTTCGATCCAAGACTCTTTTTACTAGGGTGTGATCTTGGAATATTTAATCTAAGAGGTCCTTCTTTATTTGTTGTTAAAAATAGAAGTACTGTAATACCATTAGTATCGTAATGAAGCCCTACCGTTCCTCCTCCAGGAGGATATGCCTTACTGTTAATATCTGACTGTACATAGGGTGAAATCACAGCATCTGTACAAGATATTAACTTCACAAGAGGCAGGCAAGAATGATAAATATACTCCAGCGCTCACGAACGTATTGTCTAACATCATCTCCTCTAAATATATTATGGTAGTATTTACCGCCTAAATCGGAGAATTTTTTGCTACCCTTCCCTGCATGACTAACAAGAGTAACAGCCCCATTCTCAATAGCACTATTAACATTAGATTCCAGCTTTTCACACAAACTCTGAGGAATAAAATTATCGACTACTGTCACAAAATCATAAAAAAATTCTCTTCTATATTGATCAATGTTAAACATAATAATCCTCCATTCAATAACGAAATAAGCTGTGAAACCCAACAATAAGTAATTTATACTCAATAGTAAAGTAAAGTGACAATTTTAAATATCATTATTGGTATTAATTTTCGTTTTTAACTAATAATCTTAGCATATTACAAGAAGTATATTGAGCGGTAAAGAGGGTAAACATATCATATCAATGTATCGAGTACAGTTGAGGCGCCTTGGAACTTGAAAACCACTAAGCGAGCGCAATTGAGTACGGCAACATAAGCATGAGGAAAATAATAATACTTCGCCACTTTAACATGATTGCGTCCAATCATGTTACGAATATAAATCATATGCCAACGCGTATCATTGACATAAGAACTTTATGGATAGCCACGCAGCACGTGGTTATTTATCAATTACCGATCAAATGGGTAGAGTAATCGAAATTGCACCTGATTTTCATCAAAAAAATAATGTCCTCGTCGGCACCGTGACACTTTATCAGCTTCATACGATCTACACGCAATGGGGCAACTGGTTTACTTGGCTAATCTTTTTATTACTATTACTCGCCATTGCTCGAGCTTTCTGGTATACAAAGCATTAAATTAACGGCTTTTCCCCTATATACCGGGCTAAAGCTTGTAATTTTTTGCGGCACTTTAATGCGTGCATCACTTTGATATAAATCTTTAATAGATTTGAAATGCTTATCAGGTGCAATCGTCAATTCAGCTAAGTGGTCTAGAAATTGCAACTGTTCCTTATCATTCTCAATGGCCTAATCGGCAAACATTAACCCCCACGCATCCCAAAATCGAGTGCTGCAAAATCTTGAATTAAACGATCCCTCACATACCAGATACCTTTGTTTTTAGTTTTATCCCCACCGCAAAATTTGTCAGCGTGTGATGGACATTTCCGCAACATCTGCCATGCAAGCCTGGAAATAATCAACTGATGACGAGGTACGTCTAATAAATCAAAATTAATGACTAACTTTTGTCTTTTAATATGAGGTTCTGTAACTCTGGTGTCGACAAGACACCACCTTTGCTTGGCTTCATTCCAATATTCTAGAATCACCTCATCATGATAATACTGCTTGAAATAAAATGCTGAGAAAGCTACGCGAGTTCTTGCCGGAATGCCATGATACCTTAAAATAGCACAAAATAAGGTGGCATAATCGCGACAGCTACCCACAATGCGTTTATCTAATGCACGCTCTTTTATTAATTCAGCATTATCTAACGCAATTATTTTCTCAAGCATTTTTTCAACATAACGAGTCTCGATATCAGATAAACGCTTAAGTGGAATTTGATAATTATAAAAACTACCGTCCCAAAAATGCAAAAACAAAGTTAATAAAGATATCGACACCAAAGCAGTGAGCGTATCTTTGTAACATTCTTTAAGTAAATCTTACTTGACTGGATAAAATAGCAATGGTGGCATGCCTAAGGCGTTAACATGATAAAGCTTGCCTAAAACAAGCAGTGCCATAACATGGCAAAATTTTAGTATTAAAACAGCTTAATGTTTAATTAATATACAATAAACAATATGCCAAGCAATATCAGCGCGAAACACAATATTAAGTTAATATTCTTACTGAACTTTAGATATAAGTTTACTACATGTCGGTGCGAAAGAATTATCGATAATAAGGCAAACCATAGAAAAACTATGGTGAATATTTCAAATACAATGACTAAGTCGGTAAAAAAGCTTAACGTCTTACAATCAATCAATAAGGTAAAAATTGAGATAAAAAACAAATAAGCCTTAGGGTTTAATAAATTACACAGCATGCCCTGTTTGCAAGCTTCAAAGTTAGAAATAATAAGCGAACCATTTTCATAATTAGATTTAAATTGACTGTTACTATTTGCCCGTAATGCTATAAAACCTTGCACACCAATATAAATCAAATAGAGTGCACCAAGATATTTAATAACTGCAAATAATGCTTTGTGTGTTTGTATTAACAGACCTATTCCTAAAATATTGTATGTTGCATGGAACATACAGGCGAAAGCAATACCTAATGCAGTGAATACACCCAATTTTCTTGAGCCTGCAAGAGAGTTTCTTGTCACCAGAATAAAATCAGAACCCGGAGATAAACAACACAATAATATAATGAGACCTAGAGAAAAATACATCATAATTTATTCTTTTCAAACACGATTAACCCTCTTACGATGATATAGTTATCTATTTTTTTGCCTTTATTTTTGTCACCGTAAAATTTCTACTATCTAATGTAAAATGGAGTTTATAAATGCATCCCATTATCATCTGCAGAATTATAATCACTCATTTTAATTTGTCTAAATTCACTAACGGTGTTATTTACCGTACAGATGGTAGAGTAGAATGCACTAAGATTTCAATCCCTCTTAATACTGGCTTTTTAATTAATTCAGTATCTATTTTGTCTCCCCCAAAACAATGTCATATATGATTCTTGCTTAATTTAGAAAATGACTAACGGGAAGAATAAACTCACATTAACAGATTTTCTACGCATCAAACTTATATGCATAAATCCCCAGCAGTAGGCAAAACCGAGTTTTTGCTGCTCTTTTTTATTAACTTTTAACAATGCCAAAATTAACTAACTCCAATAAGTTAAGGGTTTATCATTTCCATAAAAACCAATAAAGCAAGAAATAGACAGTCTAGACGAACCATAAACTGGCTTAACAGCATGAAGCTTTCTAGCATTAAATAACAGTAGCTCACCCTGTTCTGGTTTATATGTTAAATAAGGTGCTGGTAATTTATCTCTTTTAATGCCATAACTTCCATTTTCTCTCATCGCATCATATGTTTTATCACTAAACTCCTCTTTCCAAATATCAAGCTCTCCACCATTTGCTGGCATATCGATATAAGTATTGGCTGCAAACTGTCCCTGCAATGCCACTGTTGTTTCAATATATTGCGCATCTTTAGACAGTTTATCTTGATGAGGAAGAACATTGATATTTGGCTCAACAACTCTGCATAAACCTATAAACATTTTTCAATCATGAATATTTTCTAAGTTAGCACCTTTAGTCCAAATTTCTTGAAGATAAAGCCTTACCTTATCAATTGGCGATAAATATGGATGAAAAGCATTTCTTATATCATTTATATGCTGTATTGAATTCTTATAATAGTCTTCAAGTAAGTCATCTCTGTGAGCTGTTTCATAAAAAGCCATACCAATACGACCAATAGACGGAGCATTGATGTAATATTTAATATTATCTAAAAAGTATTGTTTAATTTCCTTACAAATTTCTTTATCGTAAAAATCTTTTACTGCAATTAATCCAATTTCTTCATGTGCAAGTGCGATTAACATTTTTTCATTCAATCTATTTGCATGTACAATGTAATGGGTGTTTTTATTCATTACTTTTTTTCTTACTTGATTTTACCTAGCATTTATCGATATCAGGTACTAATTAAAGTAATAGAAAATAAATCTAGTGCTACTCATTAATAAACAACATTATCTCTTGTTTGTTCAATATAATTTTTAATTACTATTACTTTATTCCAACACCACCAGCTGATCAACAGTGCAGTATGACTGTTTAAATGTTAAGCCCATCTTTTTTCTAGACGGACACTTCAGAGACATAAGCAGACTAAGCATCACAATAGCTTTCTTATTTATCGAGAAGATTAGCCAAGCTGTTTAACCCACCGATAAGAAAGCGGTTTTCTTAGCATGAAAACAAAATACTTACTCATATAATATAAAATTTATATTCAATAGTAAAATTTTTAATAATAATTAATCTTATTTTATTGGAATATATATTCTATTCTAATTGTTTTTTATTGATATAATCGAAATAAAATTTATTGATCTGCCAAGAGGTGACACAAAAGAAAAATCGCTAAAAAAACACCTAAAAAAACAACAGGCACTGTGATTATGCACATGTGCCGCACACAGAGAAGACGGGTCAAAACTATGGATGATTAAAGATAATCGATTAGTCGGAACAGCAGTGCTTGGTATTGCTTACCTATAAAAATTAAATGCCCACTTAAACCTTAATATGCTTAAGACGTTGTGGATAATTCATTTTTAAAACGCTCAACGTTGCTTTTGCTTCTTTAGTGAGCTGCAGCTTTTTATAACACTGATACATCATCGCCAATGCATCGGGCACCGCCGGTGCACCTTGAAACTTGAATACCACCGAACGAGCACGCTCAAGCGCCGCAACATAAGCATGACGAGAATAGTAATATTTTGCTACCTGAATATGATCGCGGGCAATCGCGTTGCGTATATAAATCATGTGTAAGCGTGCGTCTTCGGCATAAGGACTTTGTGGATAATCATGCAACACGCGCGCAAATGCTTCAAATGCCTCGATACTTAACGTCAAGTCACGTAATGCTTGGTCAACAGGAAAATAATTTTCTAAGAAATTACGACTACCAGCAAACATACTCATGGCCTTCATGTAATACGCATAATCAACATAGCGTCCGCCTGGATGTAACTGAATGTAGCGCTGCGCTGCCGCTTGTGCTGATGGATAATCATTTTTTCTATAATAGGTATAAATAATATCTAATTGTTCCTGGTGCGCATATGGACCGTAAGGATACCTTGCCTCCAACACCTCAAAAGCAGACACGGCGGTAGCAAAATTATGGCTGTGTAACGCCGTTTGCCCACTAGTGAATATCTGTCCCTCATTCATGTGTGCATAAGGGTTTTTGTTAGCAACACAACCAGCAAGCAACCATACACTTAAAATAACAACCGTTAATTTAACACCTAATTTCACTAGCATTGTCTTCTCTTTGCTTAACAATTCGTGAGTATATCCTATATCAGTTAAAACTGAAACGACATCGCTTAGTCATTGGCTTTATTTTACCAACCCATTATTTTAACCCCTCGGAGAAAATTCCTCTTTTATCGGCGCTAAAGGGATAAGGTATTGCCAACGCTATAAAGTGTCTGCTTTTATTTTCTAAGCGGATGAATAATATGCTACCATGCCAACAATGAGTGATATTAGCATACATCTCATTATTCCCAAAATACACCAAGGGCAGCGACTAGATGCTGTCATGTCACACTTGCTACCTAAGCACTCGCGAACGCGAATTCAGAACTGGATTAAATCTGGCGATTTGTTATGCAATGGTGGCAAATGCAACTCACGCGATCAGGTACAAGGCGGCGAACACATCGATATTAATACACAAATCTTAACAACATCCGCCTACATTGGTGAAAAGCTGCCACTAGAGACTATTTATAATGACGCCGATATTATCATCATCAATAAACCCGCAGGTTTAGTCACTCACCCTGGCGCCGGCAATCGCAGTGGCACCCTAGTCAATGCCTTGTTGTATCATTTCCCCGAATTAGGAAAGCTACCACGCGCTGGCGTCATCCACCGTTTAGACAAAGATACCTCCGGTATATTGGTAGTGGCACACACATTGACTGCACACACTTATTTGGTCAATGAGTTACAACAACGCCATATTAAACGCGAGTATCTGGCACTGGTGCAAGGCTACCTTACCGCCGGCGGCACCATCGACGCTAATATCGGGCGTCACCCTAAAGCACGCACCAAAATGGCGGTGGTTCCTAGAGGTAAAACTGCTCGCACTCATTATCGTATTATTGAGCGCTTTGCCGAACAAACGCTACTGCGGGTCACCCTTGAAAGTGGACGTACCCATCAAATTCGCGTGCATATGGCACATATTCATCATCCGCTTGTCGGCGATCCAACCTACGGTAAACGCCGTTTCCCTAAAAAGAGTAGTGAAAATTTAAAACAACAGTTGCGGCAATCAAAACGACAAGCATTGCATGCATATAAATTGGGATTAAACCACCCACAAACAGGTAAATATGTAGAATTTATCGCACCATTACCGCAAGACATGGAAACTTTATTGCAAACTTTACGTAAAGAAAATATTTTTCCGACATGACCAACAGATAACAATCCTATTAACTTTCGCCATTACATCACTTTTAAGGTAAAATTTCATTACAAGTTATAAATATTTCTAGGAAAAACTAATGTATCGTATTGCCATGCTATTCTCACTTATTCTGCTTAGCATTAACCTATTCGTATATGCTGCGGTACCACCGACCAACAGCATTGCACCGATGTTAAAAAACGTCATGCCCACAGTAGTAAATGTACGGGTAGACAATGAATTACCAGCAAGTATAGAGCTACAACAGCAGCAACATGTGAAACCAACGCAAACGCAACTTGGATCTGGCGTAATTATTGATGCAAGCAAAGGATATATTCTAACGAATGCACATCTAGTTAAGGATGCCAAATCTATCGCTATCACCTTGAATGATCATAGGCATTATATAGCGAAACTCATCGGCTTCGATCTTGATTACGATATTGCGGTATTACAAATTAAAGCAGAGGGATTGCATGCTATCCTGTTGGGTAATGCAAATAATTTGCAAATCGGTGATTTTGTTGCTGCGATTGGCAGTCCTTTTGGACTCAACCAAACTGCCACATTTGGCATTATTAGTGCCTTAAAGCGCAATGACTTGAACATTCAAAACTACGAAAACTTTATCCAAACAGATGCTGCAATCAATATGGGGAATTCTGGAGGCGCGCTAGTCACCTATGACGGCAAGTTAATCGGTATTAACACCGCAATCATTGCAACTACAAGAAGTTCACCCGGTAATATCGGTATTGGCTTTGCCATTCCCATCAACACAGCATATAGTATCATGCAACAACTGATTAAATATGGAAAAACACAGCGTGGTTCACTGGGTATTTTCAGTCAACTATTGACACCAAACCTCGCCGTTGCCTTAAATTTACCAGCGAAACAGCAAGGTGTTGTCATTACCGCGGTCACACCGGGCTCCCCCGCAAAAAGCGCTGGTTTACAAGTTGGTGATCTGATTTTACGTATTAACAACGAAAAAGTGAAAACGCCTTTTGATGTGCGCAATGCCATCGGTTTGTTACGTGTCGGTAGTAAAGTAAGTATTAGCCTACTACGTAATGGAAAGAAGTTAATAACCCATGCTTTTATTGTTAACAACGAATCGCAAATGCAGCAGCTAAAGCAACAACAACCCTTTTTAAGTGGCACCTCTTTAAGCAATGTTAATCATATTCAATCCGTTGCACATGGCATGATTAATGGAGGCGTGCAAGTACTGTCAGTCGATCCAAAAAGTCCTGCCGGTATTGCTGGTTTGTTACCTGATGATATTATCGTTGCGGCAAATCAACAACCAGTAAACAATATAGCTGACTTGCATAAAGAGGAAAAACAGAATAAGTTGTGCTTATTACTCAATGTTATTCGTGGCGCTGGTGCTTTGTTTATCGTTATTAAGTAAATTGTCGCAACAATGCCTTGCAAAAAGTATTCAACTCCAGAGTAAAATCTGCGAGAGAAAATAATTATGCTCAAATTCATTGTCGATATAATGTATATGTCCTTGAAAATGGTTACTTTCCCAGCAGTATTAACGCTGCTGTTGCTTTTGGTGGTGTTTATTTTTTATCGTAGGCAGGCTTTACGTTACTTACTTGCTGTAGTCATTATTTTATTTTTCCTCACCGGCTTTGGCATTACAGCACGCTATCTAAGCAAACCACTAGAAAACCATTTACATCCAATCAAGAACACCGATATACTCAGCCATCACGCAATGATTGTCCTAGGTGCTAATATCAATGCAGCACGAAACACGCCTGGGCTATTAGGTTATGCGCGTCTTCTTGAAGCAGCAAGAATTTATCGATATGCTTTAAGGAAAAATGTTCTATATACCATCTTTTTATCAGGTGGTTCCTGCAGCAAAGGCAAATCTACTGAAGCTAAGATTTATCGTCATGTTTTATTGCAAATGGGCATTCCAAAAAAACAAATAGTGTTAGAAAATCGTAGCAAGAATACCTTTCAAAACGCACAGTTTGTCAAGCCTCTGTTGCTGCAACACCATATTCATGAAGCTTTATTAATTACTAGTGGTTTTCACATGCGCCGTGCCTTATTATATTTTCACCATTTTAATATGCACGTAGTGCCAGCACCGACGGATTTCCTTTATCCTAATAAACTTGGCTGGAGTCAGTTTGAATTCAATCTAGCATTCGCCAGATTAGCAATAAATGAATGGTATGGTATTGCACAGCTCTACAT
>CAYWDC010000017.1:0-10677 GCA_964456955.1 uncultured Gammaproteobacteria bacterium
GACATCATTGTGCCACATGGCGGTACCAACCGCATTGCTATCGAGATGATCAAAGCAAAAATGCGTGAACTGCTACGTAATAATAGCGTTGATCAAGTTGCGTAAATTGCTGATAAATTCAATACTTTTGTAACAATTGTAATAGCGATTGTTCATCTTTAATCGGCACACCCAACGCTTTCGCCGTAGTGTATTTTATACCAGGATCTTCGCCGACAATAACATAAGAAGTTTTTTGGGAAACGCTGCCACTCACTTTAGCACCCAACGCTTGTAATTTTGCACTCGCCTGTTCACGCGTCAACGAAGTTAATGTGCCTGTCAACACATAGGTCTGACCAGCCAGCGGTTGTTCAGTGATTGGCTGCACCCCAACATCATGCCAATGCACGCCTGCCTCGAGCAATGCCTTGATTACCCGCCGATTATGTGGCTGTCGGAAAAAAGCATAGACATTAGCAGCAACGACTGGTCCGATATCGGGCGTTTGTTGCAAACACTCTTCACTCGCCTCTTCAATGGCGGTAAAATTACCGAGATGGTTCGCCAGATTGCTCGCCGTGCGTTCGCCAACTTCACGAATACTAATTGCATATAAAAACTTTGCCAGTACAGTTTGCTTGCTTTTATTGATCGCGGTAATTAAATTCTGTGCCGACTTCTTGCCCATGCGCTCAAGCACTGTCACTTGGTCAACCGTGAGTTGATAAATATCGGCAACATTATACAACAATCCTTGTACCACCAGCACATCAATTAAGCGTTTACCGAGTCCTTGAATATTCATCGCTTTACGTGAGGCGAAATGTTCGATCACCCCCTTGCGCTGCGCCGTGCAATATAACTCACCAATACAATACGCTACCACCTGGCCATGAGGATGAATCACGTCAGAACCACACTCCGGACATTGCCTAGGTAATACGACTCGAGGTGCATTTTTTAGGCGCTTATCTTTAACAACGCTAACGACTTCCGGAATTACCTCACCGGCACGGCGAATGACTACCGTATCGCCAATACGCACATCTTTACGTGCAATTTCATCCATGTTGTGCAAAGTGGCATTGCTCACCGTAGCCCCACCAACAAAGGTAGGTTCTAAGCGTGCCACTGGTGTCAATGCGCCCGTGCGCCCTACTTGAAATGCAACATCGAGAATTCTCGATAGTGCTTCTTGTGCCGGAAACTTCTGTGCAATTGCCCAACGGGGAGCGCGCGCAACATAGCCAAGCTTTTCTTGCAAAGCAAAGTTATTCACTTTAAAAACTATACCATCAATATCATATGCTAGCTCGCCACGTTTTTTTTCTAGAGTGAGATAATATTGCCAACAGGCTTTAATCCCCTTGACCTTCTTTATTTGTTCATTGACGCTTAGCCCCCATTTTTTTAAATGCTGCAGCAATTCCCATTGCGATTCGCCGCCGCTACCACCGCTGACTTCGCCAACAGTATAACAATACATCGCTAAGGGGCGTGTTGCGGTGATTTTGGGATCTAACTGTCGCAAACTACCGGCAGCAGCATTACGTGGATTGGCGAACACTTTATCATTGTTTGCACGCGCTTTCTCATTGAGTGCTAAAAATCCTTGCATCGGCATGTATACTTCGCCACGCACTTCTAAGACGTTCGGATAACCACGGCCTTGCAATTTTAATGGAATCGAAAATACCGTGCGAATATTTTGCGTAATATCCTCACCAACATAGCCATCGCCACGCGTGGCGGCTTGGCGCAATATACCCTTTTTATAGATTAGACTGACGGCTAAACCATCGAATTTTGGCTCACATACATATTCAATTTCTTCATCCATTTGCAAGCGATCATGCACGCGTTTATCGAAGGAAAATAATTCCGTCTCAGTAAATGAATTGCTAAGTGATAACATCGGCACTTTGTGCTTAACACGCTTAAATGCAGTCAATGGCGTAGTACCAACGTGTTGTGTCGGTGAATCAGCAGCAATCAATTTTGGATATTTTGCTTCCAGATCTTGTAGTTCTCGGAATAGCCGATCGTATTGTGCATCGGTAACTATTGGTGCATCAAGAATATGGTATTGATAATTATAGCGTCGCAACAAGTGCCGTAATTTCGCAGCACGTCGTTGAGCAATGTTAGGAATCACCATGGCTAGCAGTCAATCTTTCCGCGTAAGATTACCGTGGCACTTGGTACAATGATATATGTTTGACATAGCTTAACATAACGGCATTATTTTCTCATTAAACATTGAAAAATACCAGTATTCAGATCACTACAACAACGCTAGTCAATATCTCATAAGCATCATCGACTCTAACTGAAAAATAAGCAACACCTCGGCGCTGTTTAAAACAAAAACTATGTTGCAGCAAGTTCAACCGCCTTTTCAACATCGACGGTGACGACACGCGAGACGCCGGGTTCATGCATGATAATGCCGGTAAGTTGCTCAGCCATTTCTATCGCCAATTTATTATGGCTAATAAAAAGAAATTGCACTTTCTTCGACATTCCTTTCACTAGAGCACAAAAACGACCAATATTAACATCGTCAAGCGGCGCATCGACCTCATCGAGTAAACAGAATGGTGCCGGCTGTAAATGAAAGATGGCAAACACCAGTGAAATCGCCGTAAGAGCTTTTTCGCCACCGGAAAGCAGTTGAATGCTAGTATTACGCTTGCCTGGTGGACGCGCCATAACGCTGACACCGGTATCTAATAAATCGTCACCTGTTAACTTCAAGTAAGCACTACCACCACCAAAAACATGCGGGAATAGACTCTTGAAACCATCATTGACCTTATCAAAGGTTTCTTTAAAAGATGAACCAGTTTCTTTATCAATCTTGTCAATGGCCTTTTCTAATGTCGTCAATGCCTCTATTAAATCCTCATATTGTTTGTCAAGATATTGTTTGCGCTCTTCCTGTACTTTGCACTCATCAATCGCCGCCAGATTGACTGCACCCAATCGCGAAATGCGCTCGGTAATACGTTGTGCTGCTTGTTCACATGTAGAAATATCTGCTTCCGGTAAATCATGCAACACTTCGTTTAGTGTGTAATCTAGTTCCGCTAATTGTTCTTCATGCATTCTCTTACGTACCTCAGAAGTGCGTTGCTGCAACTTTTGTTCTTGCAAATTACGGCGCATTTCTTCAACTTTTTGTACCACGTTTTCCTTGCTTTCTTCAAGCTCGACAATTTGCTGCGTAACTTTTTCTATCTTGAGACGTGCATTGGTTAATTCACCTTCCATCGTCACCCGCTGAGCCAATGTTTGCTCTAATTCAGTTTGTAACTTAGCAATCGGTTTTTCTTCCGCGTCTAATGATTGCGAAAGCGTGGCGCTACGCGCAAACAACGTTTGCAATTGTTTTTCGCCACGTTCAATGCTCGCGATCAACGTTGCAATTTGCGGTTTTAATTGCTCAATGCGTACTTCAAGCCGATGTTGTGTATCGGCATGTTGTTGCGCTTGTATACGCAGCTGTTGTAAACGGTGTCGATAACGTTCACCTGCTGTTTGTAGCTGATCCTTTTGCTGTGTATAATTTTCACTACGACTGCTTGCTTGCTGCAATTTATCTTGCGACTGTGTTAACAATTGCTGTTGCTGTTGCAACAATTGCTGCTGCTCACTTAATTCTCTTGTTAACTGTTGTTGTCGTTGTTGTATCTGCTGCATTTGTTGTTGTCGAAATTGCTGCTCGGCACTAAGCTCGACAGCGTTTTGCAGTGCGATATGGTATTGCCGCTGCAAAGTTTCTTTACGCTGCTCTGCTATACTTAACTGCTGTTTTTGTCGTTGTAACTGAGCTTGCAACATCGCTAAACGTGCATCGAGCATCTGGATTTCTTTATCCAGTTGCTGCAGTTGATTTTTGCGCTGTAGAATACCAGTCTTGTCATTTTTGTCCGCTGCTACTCGCAACCATTGTTGACTTAACCAAAAACCATCCCTAGTAATAACAGACTGATGTTGCTCGAGTTTAGTGAGTATTTTTTTCGCAGTTGCCAACGAATCAGCGTAATAAATATTTGCCAACAACCGCACCACATTCTCGCTGCCACGCACTTTGCTAGATAACAGATCTCCATTTGTCCCAACATTCACATCATCATTGTCAATGAAGAATTCGAGATCTACTGCTGGCACTCGCTGCAGTAGTTTTTCTGCCATATGGTAATTATCGACGCAAATTGCCTGTAGATGGACACTGAGTACGGTTTCTACTGCCTTTTCCCAACCGCTATCAACCTGCAATCGTTGTGCTAAGCGGGGTTTTTGTTGTAGTTTATTTTCCTCTAGCCAAGCAATAACCACTTCATTTTCTATACCTAACGCCGCTTGCTGCAATGCTAATAACGACTCCCGTCTTCCCTTTACTTGTTGCAATGATTCCTTGACTTTATCAAGTTTACGAGCTGTGGTCTCACTGGCCACATGCAGCTGCTGAATTTCTGCAGTTACTACAGCAACTTCCTGTTCCTGCTCAGCTAATTCCATTTCAGCTTGTTGTGATTGTACGGCAAGTTTCTGTACCGATTTGCTAAGCTCTTTGTTATCAATGGTTGATGCTTCGGCAGAAAATTTTTCGATACGTGCAGTGGCTACTTTAATTATTTGCTTTGCGTGCTGTACGCGCGTTTGTTCCACTTCCATCGTTTGGCTTGCTTGCGCTGCAGCAGCAACAAACCCATCCCTTTGCACTTGCCAATTTGCCATTTCTTCTTCTGCTGCTAATAGCAACGCACGTGATTGCTCAGCAGTGGTTTTAGTATTATCGAACTGTGGCATCAGCAGATCCAACTCCTCTTGCAATTCCTTTAAGTGACATTGATCGGCTCGTCTATTTTGACTAATTTCTTGGTTTGACTGTTCGATGTGCACCTGGTCTTGCTGCAATTGTTGGTAACGCGTTCTGCAGTGATTGATGTTTTGTTCAATTTTTGCGATCTCTGCCCCCAAACCATAGTAACATCCCTGCACTGTGTTGAATGCATCACTGGCTTCGGATCGTACTGCACGCAACGTTTCAATTTCACTACCATATTGCTGTTGCTGCGCTAGTTGCTGTTCAATGTCCACTTCTATAACTGTAATTGCTCGCTGAAAGTTCTGCATCTGTTGTTCCAACACTTGCCAATGTAAGGCGTGCAATTGTGCCTGGATTAAACGCTCATCCTGCTTTAACACTTTATAACGATTTGCCGTTTTTGCTTGGCGTTGCAATTTTTCGAATTGTGTATTAGTTTCTTCACGCAAATCGGCAATACGATCGAGATTTTCACGGGCATGATGAATGCGGTTTTCAGTTTCACGCCGACGTTCCTTATATTTAGAAATACCGGCGGCTTCTTCAAGATAAATACGCAAATCATCCGGTTTCGCTTCAATAAAGCGTGAAATCATGCCCTGTTCAATGACTGTATAACTACGAGGTCCTAAGCCAGTACCAAGAAAAATGTCAGTGATATCTTTACGGCGACACTTGATATTATTCAAGAAATAATTTGACGTACCATCGCGCGATGCTACTCGCTTGATGGCAACCTCGTTATATTGTGCATATTCACCGCCGATCGTGCTATCGGTATTATCCAAGGTCAGCTGTACCAAGGCTTGTCCTACTGGTTTGCGGGCAGTGGAACCATTAAAGATGACATCTGCCATTGATTCGCCGCGTAAAGTCTTTACCGATGATTCCCCCATCACCCAACGAATGGCGTCGACGATATTCGACTTGCCGCAACCATTGGGACCGACTACGGCTGTCAATTTTTGCTCAAAAGGAATGGTGGTCGGATCGACAAATGACTTAAATCCAGACAATTTAATGTTTTTTAAATGCATTAACGTTTACATGTGTACAGTGATCGCGATAATAATCATTATAGGTAGGGAGATGCGATTAATCAATGCAACGTCGCAACAACCCACCGCAAGCATCTTCAATCAGATAAATGACTTCTTCAAAAACTGTGGCACTACCATGGTAAGGATCTGGCACTTCGGTAAAGCCAGGGATATTGCTAAAGTCACTTAATCTATGTAATTTGCTTAAGTGTTGCGTTGACATCAGTTGCTTCACATCAGCATAATTGCTCTCATCCATAGTGATGATCATATCAAAAACATCGACATCTTGCTGCTTAATCTGACGCGCACGACTGTTAACGCGATAACCACGCTTAGCCCCTTGCTGGCGCATACGTGCATCTGGCAAGTGACCAACGTGATAATTGCCGGTACCCGCCGAATCGATAAAAAACTGTGCCGTTAAGCCTGCGTTATCAATAAGATCCTGCATAACCGCATGCGCTAATGGTGAACGGCAAATATTACCGAGACAAACAAATAAAATTTTTTTCATTACATTATTCCTCAGTTACGAAATTTAACCAAAATAGTCTCCAACAATTAACACCCACGTTCTAGGATAATGCAAAGCATTGTGCAGCTTTTTATCAGCATTGACTTAGCAAATAATTACCGATACCTTAGGAGAAGAGGAGTGAATCTATGTATTTTCATTTATCAATTTTCTTGATCATTACTTTAAGCTTTTTTTCTTCATCTAAGGTTGCGGGCAAACCCTTTTCGAATAATCATAGACTGCCATATGATCGCGTCATTATTTTCGGTGATAGTATAAGTGACACAGGCAATTTCCCAGCAGCAAAGCATTATTCCTCAGATACCTCCTTACCACCATATAATCTGTTTGTTCCTATCGGTAATCCTGTTAATCCGGAGTACTATGGCAACGTGTTTACGATTATACACTCAGACACCGTTTGGCATTACCCTTCTCGTTATTTTCTTGTATGGGCAACATCGCCACAAAAAAGTTATATCGATACCCACGAGAAAACCATTAAAAGTATTAATTGGGTTGAATATTTTGTATTTAACGCTTTAGATAACGAAGATTCTCCTGAGCCGATATTAATTCCTTCGTCAAAAATACATCAGGAAAAACTATTTCCTTCTAAATCAACCTCACTAAATTATGCCTGGGCTGGCGCTCTAACTATTGATGGATTCTCTGGCAGTAACTATAAAACCATTACCAACATTCACAATGAGCAAGAATTATACGCATTACGGAAAAATTATTATGATGAAAAGACTAAAGAGATAGCAATTCCGGGGATTAAAAAACAGGTTAAAATGTATCTACATGATGTCGACTCTGGTTTAGTTCCTGCAAATAATAATACTGCATACTTGATACTTATCGGTGGGAATGATATTGCTGCAACTTTTAAGAATGACTTGATGCACAT
This sequence comes from uncultured Gammaproteobacteria bacterium, assembly GCA_964456955.1. Classification (GTDB taxonomy): domain Bacteria; phylum Pseudomonadota; class Gammaproteobacteria; order JABDGN01; family JABDGN01; genus CAYWDC01. The sequence goes on from CAYWDC010000017.1 coordinate 7,290, forward strand.
TAATTTTCGGCAGTTTCATCAAAAAATAGGGACAACCTCTACACCTGGCACTATCGCAAAAAACGTTGTAGCTGCAATAGATGAATTAATCAATAAAGGTAATGCATCGCACATTTATGTACTCAGCCTTTTCGATATAAGCAAATTACCGAGTGTTTACCACGCAACAAATAATGTCGTTATAAGATGGATAATAAAAAAATTAATGCATAATGATGTGGAACGCTATAATAAACAATTATCTGCTATATTTAGCCAACCGAAATATAAGCATGTTGTTAAATTTTTACCTGTAGGAAAATCTATTAACAAGCTAGCACAAGAAGCACAATTTCATAATTCTGTGATTAACGGCCTAACTTGTGTAAGTAACACAAAAGAGCTGCTTAAACCTACCGATTGCAATTATAGCAACAAGCAAACTTATTTTGCATGGAATGAATCGCATCTTACCACAGTTGTCCATCAGTATTTCGCTTATCGAGTATTTAAGAATATTCAGGAAAACTTGCAACAAATGATAAACATTACATAATTCGCTGACACATGGAAATTAAGCTTGACCAACACGGCTATTTAGCCGATTTCAATTTATGGAATGAAGACATTGCAAGGTATTTCGCTGCACAAGACAAACTGGAACTCACCATCAAACATTGGGAAATTATTTATTTGATGCGCAAATTTTATCAACAACAGCAACAATCACCTGGTATGCGTATTTTGGTGAAGACATTGCGACAAAAATATGGCAACGAAAAAAATAGTATTTACTTATATCGCTTATTCCCTAAGGGACCCGCACAACAAGCTACCCGGATTGCTGGTTTACCAAAGCCGATACGCTGTATTTAACCCGTTAATAAACTCGCCGATATTTGGAGGGAAGAAGAAAGGTAATCTAAAATCATGCAATTTTTACAAACCACAAAGAATATTATTAATGGTAAAAATGGTCGTATCCTTCACACGTCGCGGTCCAAGCTGAACATCAGGAAATGGCATACATTCACAACGATCTTGACGGTAGCCTATCATTACTTGATCTTTGCCATCGAGCAGTGCGGTCACCGCATAATACCCCATCAGTGAAGCAATTTTGCGCTCACGAACTGTTGGTACGCCGCCGCGCTGCGTATGTCCTAACACACAAACACGATACGATTTTTTCAATCTAGTGTTAATCGTTTTGGCGATTTTAAAACTGCGTCCGGGCTCATCGGCTTCAGCAACCACAATAATCGATCCCATCTTCAGGCGTCGGCGTTGTTGAATTTGCTTAAGCAAATCCTCGGCAGAACAATCTACTTCAGGAATTAGAATAAATTCTGCACCGCCAGCAATACCAACGTTGACGGCTAGAAAACCAGATGAACGACCCATTACTTCAACCAAAAAATTATTATCATGGCTAAAGGCGGTATCACGAATTTTATCAATCGCCTCTAATGCGGTATTACAGGCGGTATCAAAGCCGATGCTATAGTCTGTCCCCACAATGTCATTATCGATGGTACAGGGAATACCGACAGTTCGAATACCGTGTTCTTTGCTTAATATCTTAGCAGCGCGAAAGCTTCCATCACCACCTAGTACGATGATAGCTTCTATGCCATGTTGCCGGAGATTCGCAGCGGCCTTCACACGCACTGATTCTTGTTTGAATTCAGGATAACGGGTAGTTTTTAAAATTGTGCCACCGCGTTGAATGCAATTGGCTACCGATCCCTGATCTAAGGGAATAAAATCGTTTTCTACCAACCCCTTAAAACCGCTACGCGCGCCAAGCACCTCAACTTGGTTAGCCAAGGCAACACGCACCACCGCACGAATACCAGCATTCATACCTGGAGAATCGCCACCTGTAGTAAGTATAGCAATGCGTTTAATTTTCTTGTACATAGCCATTGAATTGTAGTTATATTAACCGCGGAAAGCAACTAAAATACTTAGTAATCTACCTGTCGCTTTACATTCTGCACCGTAACAAATCTAAGCTTAACGTAAAAGTAGATCCACGCAGACATACCTAAATGATCATTGCTTGACAATGGACTATTTGCCAATAAATAGCCCATGGTGAATGGTGGGGCGTACAGGTCTCGAACCTGTGACACAAAGGTTAAAAGCCTTCTGCTCTACCAACTGAGCTAACGCCCCGTCTATAGACTAGGTTTTAACTGCTAGTTTCCAGACGTCAGATAATACCAGGAAAACGAAAAATGGCAAATCGAATATTCAATTACTAGGTATTTTTGGTCCTTTAACCAATACTACTGACTATAGCTATTAAATGTGCAAAATTCATAGTCTGTCGAATGTTTCAAACTACAACTATGCTTGATGTTAAAATTAGCAAGCTACGATAATAATGCATAGTATGTATGTAACTTAAAGAGTTGGGCTTAAATAATTTAGCTAAGTTAAAAGTTTACCATAAAATTAAATACGATCAATTTAGCCTAAGCATTAACTATTTATTCGGTAATCATAATTTAAAATGGGCAAATAACGTTAGGATTTAATTTTCAATCGTTTTAAATAAATAACGCTAAAAAGCCAGGAGCAAAACGACAAGTCTTAGAATATTTGCTTGCGAAGTATTTTTCGTTAATATTAAATAGATTTCCTTGCATAATCACCTGATCTGAATTTATTCAGATACCTAGATGCACGTTGATGGCTAAGCAACCAACTGATTTCTGCGCCGAGTAAAACGATTAGCCAAACCACATAAATCCAAATTAAAAACAGAGGAATCATCGCGAACGCACCATATAATACATTGTAAGTTGGAAAAAAATAAAGGTAAAGAATAAATAGTTTCTTCGATATTTGGAATAAAATCGTACCCACCAAAGCCCCTCTAACAGCATCGCGATAATCAACTTTTGACGCTGGAATAAATTTGTAGGTAATGAACAGTGCCAGAAAAATAAATAATAGCGGTAAAATCGTTACACTAAAAGACGGGGTATTAACAGCATCGACAAGATGCGTCAGCAATGCTATCGACGCAACATAAGAGCTAAGCAACATACTAAGTGCCAATAATATCGGCACCAATAATAAAGCCAACCATTGACGCAATATAGCACGGAGCAAAGCAAGTCGTCCTGGACGTACCGTTAGCTTCCAAATGCAATTGAACGCATTTTCTACGCTAAGCAGCAACCGCACAACGACGGCCATTAAAGCAATGACACCAATCCACGACAATTGCAGTACTTGCTCGGAAAAGCCAGACAAATAAGTCTGTAATACCTGTCCAGAACTAGCCACCAAATGCTGAAAAACAAAATCCTCAAGACGTGCACCAATAACCCGTGCCGCAGGAAAATGCACCGTAATTATCAAGGCAATTGCCATTAGTGGCACTATAGCTAAT
>CAYWDC010000018.1:0-10656 GCA_964456955.1 uncultured Gammaproteobacteria bacterium
CAATGGCACGTATTTGTATTGGGGCGGAGAATCAACCAAGTGCGAACATATCAAAACATCGTGTTGAATGCCTATTTGAAAGGAACGATGAAACAATTGCCATGGCAGCAATATATGCAGCTAATCATTCATCCGTAAAGGCAGTTATTTCGTTAACGGCAAGTGGTGACACGCCGTTGCTGATGTCGCGTTTAAAAACAGGTATTCCCATTTTTGCCTTTAGTGAAAAAGAAAAAACCCTGCGTAAGGTATGTCTCTATCGTGATGTGTATCCGGTACCGTTTTCCCTGGAGAATATGGATCACGACAGTGTCTACAAGGCAATGGTAACAACTTTAAAGCAACATCAGCTCATCGCAAGCAGTGACAATGTCCTTTTTACCTGTGGTGATTTTGTCGGTAAGCGCGGCTCAACCAATATCATGAAGATGATGGTTGTTGCCTAGTAAATGGGTAACCTAAAACGGTTGCGCTTATTCAACACTTGACTTACGTGTTCTAAATATCCTGATATATCAAAAAGTGCAACAACCGATCCTGCTGCATTTTATTAGCGGCATAAAAGAAAAGGATATGATAAATGCCGCTGAAAACACTGCGGATTGCTACACGACAGAGCAAGTTAGCATTGTGGCAAGCCAACCTGGTTAAGCAACGATTAAAATCATTCGCTGTTAATCTTGATATAGAATTTGTACCTATCCTCACCATAGCGGATAAAATACAGCATAAAAGGCTTGCCGACATTGGTGGCAAACAGCTGTTTGTGAACGCATTGGAAACGGCGTTATTACATAATGAAGCTGATATGGCGGTACATGCAATGAAGGACGTACCGCCTGAACTGGGGGATAATTTTTCTATTCCGGTGATGTTGCCGCGCGGCGATGCGCGTGATGTGTTAGTTAGCAATCACTATACCAGTTTGCATAAACTGCCAGAAAATGCAGTAATTGGTACTGGCAGTGTGCGTCGCCAGGCGCAATTGCTGGCTTATAATCCATACTTTAACATTAAACTATTGCGTGGTAATGTCGATACCCGTTTAAAGAAGCTTGATGCAGGTGAGTTCGATGCGGTTATTTTAGCTGCTGCTGGGTTGCAAAGATTGGGATGGACTCACCGCATTAGCCAGATTTTGGATATTGCCACCATGCTGCCGGCGGTTGGACAGGGAGCGATTGGCATCGAAATACTAAAAAGTACGCAAATGGTTGCTGCATTACTTGCACCGCTCGTTGATAAAGAAACCATGCTTTGCGTCAATGCTGAACGTGCACTGGTAAAAGCATTGCATGGTGATTGTTATTCACCTATTGGTGCTTATGCTAGCATTAGTGATAATAAAATTACTCTAGCAGGATTAGTCGCTAGCATCGATGGTAAGCAGCTTATTACAGCACAAGAAACAACGACATTATCTGCTGTTGCAGAATTGGCACCTGCGGTTGCTATGCAATTGCGATACAAAGGCGCACAAAAGATTCTACTCAGCAGTTAATTACCGGTCTTAGTGGATTCTTTTCTTTGCGAAAACGCGGATCGTTTATACCATAGTGCTGAAATAATGCCGCTGCTGGCAGCAAAAAAACACCTAATATTGAAGCAAAGTACCATGTAGTGATTTCTCTTAACTATTTACTGTGGTAACTGCTAACGCAGTTACCACACAGTCGCGGTCAACAAATAAAATTTATTTTTTGACTAGTCAAAGAAAAATTCTCTTAGAATTTACAAATAACATAAAATCTGGTCATTTTCTATCTTAACTTCCCATTTCTTACAAACATTTTGAATAACCTAACACAGCCATTATCTAGTACATGAGCACATTTAGAAATCTACCCTTAATTTTAGATAGTATTAACTACAATCCACCTATCAGAATAAGTGAGAAAAGGAGGTATAGAATAGCCCTCTACGGTGGATAAAACCGAGCCACAAAAATTCATATTTAGAGAAATATCGATTAGTTAATGTTGCTGAAATAACGCCAATAATTCCAAATGACAAAAACCGCCATATTAAGCTGCATCAGTGTTTTTTCTATTTCTGCTTTTTTTTGTTTGTGTGTTTTTATTAAAAAAACGCCTTTAAACCTCAATTTTAGGCCTTTAGCAAGCTATTTACTATTTTACTGATGGTGAAAAAGATGATCTGTAAGTCAAAGTCGTCGCTGCGAGGCATAGAGAGGTGAAGCCGAGGAGGGCGCGTAGTACAGAGTAGCTGAGGATTTTTTATAGCGCACGTAAGAACAACCGTGATGTTAAAACATGCTAGCTATTAGAGCATGGCACTATCTCTTTTCAGGTAATTTAGCATATTCTGGTAAAGCATTTTTTCAGCGCCGTTTGTTTTGGCTTTTTCTAAGGTATAAGCACCGGTTAAGATTTTACGTCTGGTGTTTTTTCCCTTTCTTTAAGTTTTTGTTGTGCTTGCAATTTTTGTATCCTCGCATTGGGTTGCGCGCGTTTTTGTTTCAGTCTTTCAATCTTAGGCATCATACTCTGACAAACTTTTTAATCAATTTAATGATTAAATGTTATCTAACATCACTGTCTTTTTTAACTATTTTTTACTATTCATATGAATTTACTATAAAGCCCCATGGCAACTGAATGCGCGGTTAAACTTCGGTTTGGATGCGTGTTTGAAGGCACGATAAACGGAAACAAGCTAAAACCAAAGGTGAGCATCGTGCCGGCAATTATCACCATACTACCAAAAAAAGCAACGCCAGCTCTCTCTTATGAATGCCATTACCAGACTAATAGCGCTACCAGCAAAAGCTAATATCGGCGCTGCCAAGAACCATGGGTAATGGTGGTGGTTGAAATAAACCGCCCGGAACTTTATGCACCATGGTGGCGAACACTCTGCTTATGGCTCTGTGGTAAATGGATTAAAATGATTTCACTTGTACGTATTGCTAATAAATTAGCGCCCTATGTCGCCCGCATGACGAAACCGATAATACCAAAACATCAGCGGTTCAATAATGAGTAAACCGCTGCAGAAGACAACAAAACTCGCTAAACTAAAATGAAGTTGATGCGCATTAACATGCGATGTGCCGAGGAACGTTGACAAGATATCATTAATCAACTAGGGTTGCTGTCCTATTTCGGCTACCATAACCGAATTCAGCAGTGATCCATCGAATTGGAATACGGTAAAGAAATAAACTTAGTAACCAGGATTAATTCCATACGGTATCACGTATCCAGAAACGGTTGAACGATAAATAAACATGGCATGTAAAAGCCCAGGCCAACCATGGCGCGGAAACTCCGGAACAAAATTAACACGTTGGGGATAGACTGTTTTGCTGCCTTATCTATCTGTGCAGCGTTAGCGCTAGTTTACGCTGGTGTATAATGTTTGACTAACAACCCATAACCAAGATCGTGTTGATACTTAATTGAATGTGTTTAAGTTATATTTGCGTTACCTTGGCGGATTTTTTGTAACGTGGCATATGCTTTAATACCGTTCTTAATACGAATTTTATTCTGCGCAACGATCGACTTTAAACCCTCAATTTGCTGTTCAAGTGAATGTGTGGACAGCACTTCTACTACCAAGGTAGTTTAACCTCGAACGAATTCTTTTCCTCTTTTTTTATGAGGAACAGCAACGAGTGTCCACGATGCGGATGTTTTTTCGATAGTCGATTCTGCCGCCATAGCCGTGAGTTTTGTTTTTTGATGTGTGGCGACTTTTACTCCATTGGTATCGTCTAGATAAATGACCGACAATACTGATGCTAAATCGAAACTGACGGCAATAACAAAGGAACGCTTGGCAAACATGCCAGGTCGCTTTTTTAGCAAATAATAACAAACTGATGCCGGAGAACAAATAATGTGCCGCTAACATAACCTGCGGTAAGCCTGTGGACAAAGCGCACTTGTGCATCTATGTTTAGCCATAATTGCGACCAGTTATGCAGATCCATGCGTAGTATGTGATAATTAAAGCTTGCGCCAACAGGATTTTCTATCCGACCGTTAGCAACTAAAATAACCAGTGGAGATAGGCTTTAGTCAAGAGCTAAGAAAAATGTTGTCGATAAATGTTGGATCTTGCCGACATGCTCCCAGCCAAATAAGAAGATGCCAATGAAAACGGCTTCCGGCATGAAAGTAACCATGCCTTCGACTGCTAATGACGCACCCAAAACGTCGCTGTTATATTGCGAGAAACAGGTCCAATTTTGTTCAAACGGAGAATAAGTAGTTTACGAATGCTTGATGAGTGTTCTATCTTGGTTGCGAGAAAAATGCTAACTATAGCCTAAAAAGTAATTAGCCTTTATCCAGTAATATGATGCTGATATTTTTCCAAAGTATGAGGGCATTTTTTTAGTGTTCTTGTTATCATTAATTACTGTTTTTGTTCAATAGCGCTAATGTTTTTTATGGTAAATTTCAATAGATTCAAAAAATTAATACGGATGGTGCCTAATTTCAGAAAGTGCTTGAATAATGCTACTATTTAAGGTGATGAATGTTCTAATTACGCGTCCGAAGAGGCAAGCACAACTATTAGCTGAGCAGTTGCAAGCGCTCGGCCATGTTGGTATTTGCTTACCAGTGATTGCAATTACGCCACCACATTCGTTGGTATCTATGCAACAAACACTGGAAAAATTAACCACTTTTGATATGTTGATTTTTATTAGCCCAAATACCGTGACCGAGTTTGTAAAGTATCTTAACACCACGGAGTCATTACCTTGCGTATTGGCTGTCGGTAAAGGGACTGCACTCAGCTTGCAGCAGCAGCAGGTAAACGTTACAGATTATCCAAAAACGGCAAATAGCCTATCTTTATTGGCCTTGCCAAAACTACAACAGGTTGCCGGTAAAAAAATCGCTATTTTCGCTGGTGAAGATGGCAAAACATTGCTCGCTGATACTTTGCAGGAACGTGGTGCCGACGTTAGTACGGTATATACACATCGTCGTGCTATCCCGAAGTATCAGTTACCATTTGCCTGGCAATCGGAGCGAATTGATGTTAGTGTTTGTACAAGTGTTACTGGTTTACACTATTTTCATGCTATTATAAAAAGTTATAAACTCAATGAATTATTTAGCAAAGGGCTCGTCGTGATCAGTGAACCAATGCAGATTATTGCACGTCGGTTAGGCTTTAAATCTGCTATTATAATAGCTAATGATGCTAGTGATTCGGCAATCATTTTAGCCCTACAGCTGTATGCAAAGGAAAATTATGGACAAAGTACTTATGAAGGAAAATTCGGATCCTAAAGCCACTAGTAAGACAAAATTTACTAAGCAAAAATCGATCTTACTCTTCATCATTATTGTCATTTTATCGCTTATCATTACTGCAGCAGCTTATTATTTCTATTTCAACAATAGTCGTCTCAGGGAGGACACGCAACAGCTAAAGCAGGAAGCCACTAATAATCAACGGCAGGTAGCAAAACTGCAAGCGAAGCAGCAGCAGCTTATGGTAGAGCAGCAACAGCTGATAATGCAATTGCAAAAACAGGGGTTTTCTGATGAGGATTGGTTATTGGTTGATGCGATTTATTGGTTGCGCCAAGCACAGTGGCGACTTAAACTGTATGCTGATGTAACAACGACTATTGCTATCTTACAAACGGTCGCAAGCCATGTAGCACCAGTGCATAGCGATCGCTTCGATAAATTGGCAGCGGCGATTGATGCCGATATGAAAATGCTGCAAGCATTACAATTGACTAACATGGATGAGTTACAACAGCAATTTGGCAAACTTTCACAGGCTATCGACGCATTGACACTTTATCAAGCGCACGCTATTCAGCAGAATGAGGTGCGCGAACTTAATAGTAGTCGCTGGCAAAAGTCACTGCATAGTGCCTGGGATGCCTTACGTCAGGTGGTGGTGGTACGCCATACCGATAGCGATCTCACACCGTTACTACAGCAACAACAATTGCTTAATTTTAAACAATATTTGCAGAACTTAGCGCAGCAAGCGTTTTGGAGTGCCTTACATCACGATGGTGCAGCCTATCATCAGCGTTTGCAGCAAATGCAGCATGCACTGCAGCAACATCTATTACCCAACGATAAACAACTGCTGTTATTGCAAGATCAGCTTGCAAAATTACAAAAAGCAACATTCGCAGCGACATTACCGCAGCAGTTAACGTCATTCATATTAGCCCAGCAACTGCAAAGCGAGAGCATGTCTACCATGCAAGGAAACACTACTAAATGAGACGCTTATTATTGTTCTTAGTCGTTTTCATCTTGGCAATTTTAATCGGCATAGAAATGAAGACTAATCCCGGTGCGGTACTGATCATCACCAATCATATTACTGTTGAAACCCGTTTATGGTTTGCAGTTCTATTCCTAGTACTTTTATTCCTGGTGTTATATTTTTTACTGTGCTTGATCAAATATGTTTTCTCCATGCCTCAGTGCTGGCGTCGCTGGCGTGTTAAGAAAAAAACTATCAAGGCAAGCGGCTTAACCGAGCAAGGGTTGCTGGCTATCGTCACAGGTGATTGGCGTCGCGCGCAACAACAGTTGCTTCAGGAAGTCAAAAATTCACCAGCACCATTAGTCAATTATTTAGCAGCAGCGACAGCTGCCAATGGTAGTGGTGCTTGGTTGCAGCGTGATGACTACTTATATCATGCATCTCGATTAATGCCTAACACACAGTTGGCGGTTGGGTTGGTCCGAGCGCGATTACAGTATGATTCCGGTCAATATACTTTTGCATTGGTGACGTTGCAGCAATTACTAGCGATGTCGCCAAAACAAAAGCAACTGTTGTGTCTATTGGCAAAAGTCTATCAGCAATTAGGACAATGGCGGGACCTTGTGGCTTTACTTCCTGCTTTACAAAAGCAACGCATTTTCCCAAAAAAAATGTTTATTACGCTCGCAGAAAAAGCCTATGATCACACTTTTGCGGCAGCTGATGATGCGCAAGAATTACTGCAACTATGGAAAAAATCGCCGCAGCTGATTCGTGTGCAAGTTAATATCATCGTTTTTTATGTGCGAGCACTGTTGCGTTTACAGCAAGATAAAGAGGCACATGCTCTTATCTCTAAGGTGTTAAGACATCACTGGGATGAAGCGTTGGTATTGTTGTTTGCAGATGTTAGATTAGATAATAGCAACAAACAACTGCTACAAGCGGAGCATTGGTTAAAGTCTCACTTTGATGATCCACCATTGTTATTTGTGTTGGGTCAATTGGCAGAACGCAATCAATTGTGGGGCAAAGCAAAGGATTATTATCAGGCTAGCTTAGACACCCGGCCCGATGCCAAGGTTTACTTGGCTTATGCAAAATTATTCGAACGGTTAGGTGATATTGAGAAGAGTCTAGTATATTATCGTCTTGGCTTGTTGCAGACGACGTCTTAATTATCTGCTATGTTTGCCAGTGGGATTAATAGTTTGGTAAGGAACACGGCTTCATCAATGCAATGTGGGTAGTTTTTGTCGCAAGGTTGGTTTTTTAACACCTGGTTATAACTTATAAGCGGTCACTAAACATATTTGTCGCTGAATTAATGAGATTGGCAGTTAATGAATGATTGCTATAAAATTATCAATAAGCTGGTAATTAAGAGGTTTCCTCAATGAAAAAACGTATGTTAATGATGCTGATTCCAGTAGTCATTGTTTTTGGAGGCATTATGGCCTTTTATTTTTTCAAACAAGCAATGATGAAGAAATACTTGTCGCATTTTACACCACCACCAGCGACTGTGACTACAACTAAAGTGAAAACGGTGACATGGCATCCTTATTTGACCGCCGTCGGTACCTTGGAGGCACAGCAGAGTATCGAAGTGATAGCGGAAACTGCTGGCAAGGTAACGCATATTTATTTCAAGTCTGGCGATTACGTGGAAAAAGGTGCGCCGCTCGTTGATTTAGACGCCGCAACTGAACAGGCACAACTGAAAGGTGATCAAGCTACACTGAATTTGGCGGAGCTTGATTATCAGCGTTCGAAGCAATTATATGTAGATCACGCGGTATCGGATGCTAACGTAGACCAAAAGCTTTCTACTTTGCAAAGCGCACAGGCCAAAGTAGAAGGTGATATGATAGCTATTGCCAACACGCGAATCAAAGCACCATTTGCCGGTAAGCTAGGCATGCGTCAAGTGAGTGTTGGCGCTTATATTGCGCCGCCACCGGCAACTAACGGTGATATTGTGGCGTTACGTTCAGTCGATCCGATGTTGGTGCAATTTAGTTTGCCGCAGCAAGACTTACCCAAGCTATACCTCGGTCAACCAATACAGTTAATGTTAGATGCATTGCCTAACAAGATTTTTACTGGCAAGCTCACTGCAATGAATGCCGAAGTTACTCAGACAAGTCGAACTATTTTAGCCCAAGCTAAGGTGGCAAATCCGCAGCATCAACTGTTGCCAGGTATGTTTGTTAATGTCAAGGTATTGTTACCGACACAGCAGCAGGTCGTCGTCGTGCCACAAACTGCGATCGTCTATAGTCTGTATGGTAATTCTGTTTATGTTGTCAACCAAGACCATACCGTAACACAAACGTTTATCACGCTGGGTCAAACACAAGGTATTGATGTAGTCATTGAAAAAGGATTAAAAGCTGGTAGTGAGATCGTGACTTCAGGACAATTGAAACTACATAACGGCTCCCCCATTGTAGTAAATAACAAGGTACTACCGAATTGAGCGATTGCATGAAGGTAGCAATATGAAAACACGTTTTACCGATATCTTTATTCAGCGCCCGGTGCTTGCTTCAGTACTCAGCTTACTGATTTTTCTTGTCGGATTAAATTCTATATCTCATTTAGAAGTGCGCCAATACCCCAAAATGGAGAATACCGTTGTTACGGTAACAACGACTTATGCCGGTGCTAGTGCTGATGTGATCAGAGGCTTTATTACGACACCATTACAGCAATCCATTGCTTCTGCTGAAGGTATTGACTACATTACTTCGACTAGCGTACAAGGCAAAAGCATTATTTCTGCTTATATTCGCCTGAATTATGATCCACAAAAAGCATTGACTAATATTATGAGCAAAGTTGAAGAAGTGACTGCGCAATTGCCAAAACAAACACAGCAGCCGGTCATTCAGAAGTCAACTGGTGCATCGGTCGATTTGATGTATATGGCATTTAATAGCAGTCATATGAACAATCAACAAATCAATGACTATTTGACACGTGTAGTGCAACCAAGGCTCGAAACCTTGCCTGGAGTAGCGAAAGCAGAAATTTTAGGTGGACAGAAGTTTGCGATGCGGATTTGGTTAAAGCCACGGCGATTAGCCGCCTTAGGCTTGACAGTGCCTGATGTTTTGGGTGCGTTGCAGGCCAACAACTTCCAGACTGCTGCCGGTGCCACCAAAGGCAAATACGTTGCTTATGACATCAATATCGATACCGATGCACATGATGTTGATGCCTTTAGGAACATGGTAGTGAAAAATGAAGATGGTGCTGTTATTCGCTTGAAGGATGTAGCTGACGTGAAATTAGGTGCCGAGTCTTATGATTTTTCAGTGACGTTTGGCGGTAAAAGTTCGGTGTTTATGGGAGTGACTGTGAATCCTGAAGCGAATCCATTGACCGTTGCTGCTGAAGTACGTGCTGAATTTCCTAAATTGGCGGCACTGTTCCCACCTGGCTTTACGGGACATATTGTTTATGATGGTTCAAATTATATTCGCGACTCTATCAAAGAAGTAGCACGCACTATCTTTGAGGCGACTATCATTGTCATCATGGTGATTTTCTTATTTCTTGGTGCGTTTCGTGCAGTTCTCATTCCGGTGGTCACTATTCCTTTATCGATGGTTGGCGTATGTTCGTTAATTCTCGCCATGGGTTATTCAATTAATTTAATGACCTTATTAGCAATTGTATTAGCCATTGGTCTGGTGGTTGATGATGCTATTGTGGTAGTAGAAAATATTTATCGCCATTTAGAAGACGGTATGTCACCGTTGTCAGCTGCATTGCAAGGCGCACGTGAAATCATGATGCCGATTATCGCAATGACGATAACTTTAGCAGCAGTTTATGCCCCTATCGCTTTTATGACCGGTGTTACCGGATCGTTATTTAAAGAATTTGCCTTTACTTTAGCAATGACGGTGATTTTGTCCGGATTCATTGCCTTGACGTTATCGCCGATGATGGCGTCGAAAATGTTAAACCAAAAGGTTATGTACAATCGTTTTGTGGTAGTTATCGACAAGGTGTTTGCGAGATTAAAGCGCTTTTATGAACGTCGTTTAACCAGTGTACTGAACTATCGTCCGGTAACCATAGTATTTGCGGTTATTATTATACTCAGCTGTATTTTTATGGGAATGACTTCGCAAACCGAGTTAGCACCACAAGAAGATCAGGGATTTTTATTGACCGTTGTCAACGCCCCTTCTTATGCAAACTTACATTTCTTAGAGCGTTACACCAAGCAACTCAATAAAATTTATCAGACTTTCCCGGCACTACAGTATTATTTTATTATCAACGGTATGCCAAATGCAAGTGCAGCGATTTCTATGGCTATTATGCAACCTTGGGATAAACGCAAGTTATCACAAGATAAAGCGCAGCAGATGTTGCAACAGAGAGAAAACGGCATTGCTGGCGTAC
>CAYWDC010000019.1:0-10578 GCA_964456955.1 uncultured Gammaproteobacteria bacterium
TTTTGGCTCAACGGTGATTACGCTGTTGCCCACACAAACAATACCATGGCTTGCTACTTTACAGTCAGGTACAGCGGTAAAATTTGGCCAAGCACTTTCCGAGCCACGCAGAAAAAGCCATAACTAAACAATTTATTTACTCTTTACAAATTGCTTTTCCCGTTGACAAATACTCAAAAAATAATAAAGGGAATACATGGGGTACTGTGGCAACTTCGAGAGAGAGATGCAAAGGATGAGGTCAACAAACAATCGCTAATATTTCACCAAAACCACGCAAAGTTCTAAGCTTGTTCTCATTAGTTATGATCGGCTTTGTCATTCCTATTTTCAACGCCGTTGTTAACGAGAATCAAATTAAAATCATCAGCCGCGAACCAAGACAAAGTTGGTTTCTGTTTTTTAATTGGTAGCCACATAATTGCGTGCAGATGCTCACCGTGTGGCATTATCCGACATCGATTCGGTTATCCTCACGTTACTGTTTAGCACGCGAAACATATTGTTTAGAACGTGTATCAACTTTTATCGATTCTCCCGCCTCAATAAACAATGGCACACGCACTACCATGCCGGTTTCCAATGTCGCAAGCTTACTCCCCCCTTGCGCAGTATTACCTTTTAGACCCGGATCGGTCTCAGCAACCGTTAATACTACAAAATTAGGTGGTGCTACTGAGATTGGCTGATGACTCCAGAGCGTAACAGTATAAATGTCCTGAGCTTTCAACCAATATTTGGTCTCGCCGATGACTACGTTGCTGACGCTAACTTGTTCATAAGTATTATTATCCATGAAGTACCAATAGTCATCATCACGATAAAGATACTGTAACTGCTGCTCAACCACTTCGGCTGCTTCGACACTTTCACCCGACTTGAAGGTTTTTTCCACCACCCGACCATTAAGCAAATTGCGGATCTTGACGCGGTTAAACGCTTGGCCCTTACCAGGATTAACAAATTTATTTTCCATTATACTGCAAGGGTTGCCATCGAGAATAACCTTTAAACCGGATCTAAACTGATTGGTGTCGTAGGTTGCCATGGTTAAAACCCTTAATAACTATGCTGCATCATGAAATCCTTATCAAATCCTTGGTAGCGACAAAATGGTGACCACGAAAAATTGTATCCACATACCCTTTTTTTATCCAGTTCAAACCACTCGTTACAATTTTTATTGTAACTACCACCCTTAGAGATGCTACCATCATATTGAAGCCCGGTTGTTCCTCATGATATACCAGCACTTTGTGCACATTGGGTAGACTCTGCACTGTGATAAGAGTAGCACCAGGTACGATACACTTGTTCTTGGCTGGGACGCAGGGCAACTCCTGACTGCAATGGCATAATATTGCTGCGTCACACAGACACTTAGTAATAACAAACCGGATAATTTGCTTACATTATGTTATTATAACAGTTAATCGTGAAAAAATTGTAAAACTAACTTGCTTTAGCTTATCATTTCACTTGTTTATTTGCAGAAGAGGTCCTATATTGATGACATGATAGTTGAATCTAGCTTGCGTAATCATTTCATTGTTGCCATTAATAGTGATTCTGGATCACCGTTCCACAATGCGGTAGTTTATGTTTGTGAACATAATGAGCAAGGAAGTATGGGCCTAGTTATAAATCGCCTTTCAGGTCTACAATTAACAGATATTTTTTCTTCATTGGAAATCAAAGTAAGTGAGTCACAGGTACCATCTACTCCTGTGTTTGCCGGTGGACCAGTCAAAGAAAATGTTGGTTTTGTACTACATCGCGACCATGGCGATTGGGAAAGCAGCGTGTTTACTTCTACGGATCTAGCTGTAACCGCTTCTAAGGACATCATGCAAGCATTAGCAGATGCGCAAGGCCCAACAAAAGCACTGATCACTCTTGGTTTTAGCGGCTGGGACGCAGGGCAACTTGAAGCAGAAATTGCCAAAGACTATTGGTTAATTAGCCCGGTTGATGAGAGCATTATTTTCGATATGCCGGTCGGCAAACGTTGGCACGCCGCGATCGAAAGTCTTGGCTTTACCCCCAACCAACTGAGCCCTTTTGGCGGACATGCGTGAACAAACGGTATTTGCTTTCGACTATGGTAGCAAACGTTGTGGGATTGCTATCGGACATACGTTAACGCAAACTGCACGCCCATTGGCACAAATCAATCATAACACAACAACGCAATGGCAAACCTTGGATGCATTGACTACCGAATGGCAACCAGAAATATTGATCGTTGGCTTGCCACTGAATATGAACGACAGTGTCGGCAATATTGGTACTAAGGCAAAGCAATTTGGGTTGCAGTTGCAGCAACGTTATCAATTACCGATCCAATTTGTCGATGAACGTCTCTCCACACGTGCCGCACGCGAACGCTTACAACAGCAGGGTATAAAAAACCCCCATAAAGCCGAGATTAACAGCACAGCAGCACAAATTATTTTGGAAGACTGGTTGCGCTGGCGGTAGACTCTTTTTACCAAGGATCTGGCTACTAAAAACTAAAGCAGATGGAATAAAATTTGTAGTTTGCTGTTGCTAAACCCAGCTATTGCACAACCGAAACAAATAAGTTAGATTGCACTTCATGCCGAGGTGGTGAAATTGGTAGACACGCGAGCTTCAGGTGCTCGTGGGCTTTTGCCCTTGGAGGTTCGAGTCCTCTTCTCGGCACCAAGCAATCGCTGATAGCACCACTTGCTCTGTAGACGCATCGCGGTTTCGGCAAAAACCAGATAAAATTCAAGTTGTCACAAAATAGGAGTGGCTTTTGAAAAATTTCATCGATATCACACAATTTTCCAGAACAGAACTCCATACCCTGCTAGCAAGTGCACAGCGCTTCAGCAAGACCACAACATCGGCACTACTCAGCAATAAATTGATTGCGAATCTATTTTTTGAACCAAGTACCCGCACGCGTTGCAGTTTTGCCATTGCTGCAAAAAAACTCGGCGCGCACGTCATTGAATTGTACACAGAAAATTCATCAACACAAAAAGGCGAAACCGACATCGATACGGTATTAAATTTGCAAGCCATGGGCGTAGAGGCATTCGTCATTCGGCACCAACAAAACAATATGGCAGCAAAGATAGCAGCCGCATTAGGAAAAAATAGTGCTGTCATCAATGCCGGCTGTGGCATTCAACAGCATCCCTCACAAGCATTGCTAGATATGCTGACCATTCAACAGCATAAAGCGACCTTTGATCACTTATGCGTAGCAATCATTGGTGATATGCGACATTCGCGCGTTGCACATTCCGACATTGCCGCACTGCAATTATTAAACACCAAGGAAATTCGCTTGATTGGACCCGATGCCCTGTTGCCAGAGAATATTGCTCCTAAAAATAATATTAAAACACCTACCACAATTGAAGAAGGCTTGCAAGGTGCCGATGTGATCATTGTGTTGCGATTGCAACATGAACGTGTTGCTAAGGACAAACCACACGATGTTAAAAACTTTCAACAGCAGTATCAACTCACTATGGCGCGTTTAAAACTAGCCAAGGAGAGTGTTATTGTGATGCATCCTGGTCCCATGCATCGCGGTGTGGAAATTAGCGAAGAAGCCATTAACAGTAAACATGCCGTTATCTTACAACAAACTAGCAACGGTGTTGCCGCCCGCATGGCCATTCTGGCATATGCGTTTGCAATATAAATTTGTCGCCGAATTCAATCCAGTTATCGTTCTACGTTAATATCTACAGAAGCGTCAGTCAGCCAATGATTTACTAATAGGCAGGCATACGGCGACGAGGTTATGTTATTCTGATGCTAAGCTAGAGATTTGTATTGTTTAGTGTATAGGTAAAACTATATTAACCCGTAACATTGAACTTGCCATTTACTACCCTGCCACATTATGACTGCTCAGATGCCCTCCCTGGTAAACAACATCCTAACAAGAAGGAGCAATTAGTTAGTATTAAGCCAAAAGGTAGTAGCGATGGTTGACTGTATTAAACAGGTTTTCTTAATACTACCTTTGTTGTGATACGCAGGCAATGAACAGCATCCCTTATAAAACCCGGTAAATTAGTGCTTGATTCAAAAGTTGAAAAGAATTTATCATGTTTTCATGGGTATGTTAAGAATTGTTACTGCGGCGATAATCGGCAACTCGCTAGAGGTTTATGATATGGTGATTTATGGTTATTTCGCCTCCACCATTGCCGCAAATTTTTTCCCCAAACAAGATAAACTGGTCGGCATTGCGAGTGCCTTTGTGCTGTTCTTTATCGGCTATCTCGCGCGGCCTGTAGGCGCGCTTTTTTTGGGCCGCATCGGTGATACCCTAGGCCGCAAACCTGCCTTACTGCTCTCCATATGGCTCATGGCTATAAGCACCTGTGCGATTGGCCTATTACCCACCTACGCCACCCTTGGTGTGTGGGCACCATTGTTATTGTTACTACTAAGACTGTTGCAAGGCTTTTCCTTCGGTGGGGAATATATTGGTTCAATTATTTTTTTAGTGGAGCATGCTCCCAAAAAGCAGCGCGGATTTTATGGCAGTTTTGGTGATACAGGAGGAACTTTAGGTCTTTTGTTTAGTCCTCTCATTGCCTCGCTCATTTATTATACCTTCGATAATGTCGCAGCAGCCAGTTGGGCCTGGCGATTACCGTTTCTCCTCGGTACAGTAGTCGGTATTGTCGGCTGGTATGCGCGCCGTAATCTGGGTGAGACCTCGTTGTTTCGCGAGAAACTGCAAATTCCCGACACCCATTTCGATTATTATCGAGAATATGTTAAGGAATTACGCCCCATGGCAATTATTATTGGCTTAGTCTTGTTCGACGCAGTATCGACATATCTATTCTATGTTTTCATATTCACCTATATGACCACCCAATTGCAGTATACACGGCTCCAAGCACTGAATATTAACATGTTTTCCATTGTTTTTTTGCTGTTACTACAGCCTTGGATGGGTAAACTCAGTGATCACATCGGTCGTCGCCCAGTATTGGCATTTTCATTGGTGGCTACCCTCATTTGGATCTGGCCCTATTTTTGGTTAATGCAACAACATAGCGTTCCTTTAGCATTTTTGGCACAGGGAGTGATAACCTTGTTTGTGTCGGGGTATGTAGTAACCTCTATTACTATTGTAGAAATCGTCCCAGTATATTTGCGCTTTAGTGCGGTAGCTTTTGCTTACGCAGTTGCCGCCAGTATCTTTGGTGGCATAACCCCCTTGGTAGCAACGCTGTTACTGGAGAAAACTGGTTCTGCTGTCAGTTTGGCGGCGCTGGTTTCGGTCTGCGGCTTGATTTCCTTGTTTGCCGTTTACAAGGTGCAGGAAACACGCTATGCGCCAAAGAGTATTGAGCAAAGCATCGAAGAGAGCATTAGTCAAATCGCACGCAATAGGCTTGTCAATGGCGATAACGTACAGAAAGTCGCTGCGATCACGGGATTCTCTGAGAACGAGGTTGAATCACTAAAACCCTAAATTATTTTTCGGTGTGCCTATGGTTCCAACAATAGATAGGCTCTGATCTTCTCATAAGACAACTCGAACAGCTTTTTCCACACGTCACTGCACTGTTGTTACACAGGACTCTATTTTGTTGCACCAAAACAGTCAACATACTCTCAATTAATGCCGGTTTTTGTTGCACATGTTGTGCAATTTGCGGCAACGAAGCCAATTTTACCTTCTTTAAATAATGCACCAAAGCCAGCATCATGTTAATGACATCCTTTGCGTTTATAAAATTCTGGTTTTTTTGTTAATAACACATCAAATAGCTTACTATGTTTAGCCAATTTCTGCATAACAAAAATCGTGGCAAATAATAATAACAACATGGTGATAATCCATAATCCTGCACGCAACGGATGTACAACGATACCACCTATCTGAAATACCATAACAGCTAAGGCGTAAGCAATAACAACACTCCATAACAATGATAGCCATGCCCAACTTTGGCCTGCCTCACGTGATATAGCGCCCATAGTCGAAATACAAGGAATGTAAAGTAACACAAATAGCATAAAGGCAAATGCGCTGAACGGGGAGCCAAATTCCCTGAACATATTACCCATGGCCGTATGACTCATAAGGTGGTCGGACTCATTAGCGGTCAGTGGGTTAGTGAAATGACTAATCGATAAAGCCGAAAAACTATCGACCGTATCGTACCAAACGCCGCGCAATTTCTGCAATAAATTAAACTGTTCAGGTTTGCGTAAAGATCTGTTGTTTTGTGTGTACAGTGTATTAAGCGTACCCACAACCACTTCCTTGGCCAGAGTTCCTGTCAGTAAACCAACAGTTGCCGGCCAATTGTCTTGTGTAATCCCCATCGGTTTAAATACCGGAGTCAGCATACGACCCACCCCAGAAAGTATTGAATGCTCGCTACCATCAGGAACGACATGCCCATTAAACTCGATGGTGTTTAAACTACCGATTAGCAAACAAACTGGCACAATCACCTTACCAGCACGTAATAAAAAATGTTTTAAGCGATGCCAGGTATGAATTAAAACGGTTTTACCACTTGGCAAATGATAAGGAGGTAACTCCATAACAAATGGTGATGGCTGTCCCTGAAAAAAGATTTTTTTTAGAATAAATCCGGTTAATAGTGCCACCATAATGCCCACAAGATAAAGAGTAAAAACCATGAGCGCACCTATACGTGGGAAAAATGCCGTAGAAAACACAGCAAAAATGGCTAGTCGTGCACCACAAGACATAAAAGGTGACATCATAATGGTTAACAAACGATCACGGTGACTTTCCAAAGTGCGAGTAGCCATAATGGCTGGTACATTACAGCCGAAACCAATAACTAACGGTACAAACGACTTACCTGGCAAACCAATAAATTGCATCACTTTATCCATAACAAAAGCCGCACGTGCTATGTAACCGGAGTCTTCTATAAAACAAAGAAACAAAAATAAACCGCCAATTTGTGGTATAAAAGTGACGACGGTATTAATACCCAAGCCAATTCCTTGCGCTAGACATGCTGTTAGCCAACGCGGCACACCTAACCATTGACCCAAATGCATCACACCATCAATAAAAATCACCCGAGAGCCACCATCAAATAACGGTTGTAGAATGCCACCAATGGTGATAGAAAACTCGAACATCAAATACATGATGAGTAGAAAAATGGGGATCCCTAACCAACGATTTAAGCTTAACTTATCCAGCCAATGGTTTAACTGTTTTTTTGGTGCTATACGACACTGTGTAGTGCGTAATAGCATATTGATTTGTTGATACCGAGCATCAGCCAGCACCAACCCAGCATCTACACCGTATTGCTGCTCAATTTTAGCTTGCTGTGCGTTCACACATGCCTGTAGTGTTTCCTCGGTCCATTGTTTTTTTACATAGACGTCGTTCTCTAGCAAGCGCAAGGCATGCCAACGTGCATAACCTTGTATCTTATCCTGTGGAAGCCGTGCCATAATTGCAGCGGCCGCATCTTCTAATAGCATGCTGTAGGCTGGTAGCAACGGGGCAACGTTAGCATGGCTCACAATGACCTGTTTTAGTGCATCTAGACCTTGCTTTTTACGAGATACTAAGGGCACAATGGGACATTGTAACTGTTCGGCTAGAAGCTGAAAATCTAATCGAATACCACGTTGTTTAGCGATGTCGACCATATTGACCGCCAAAATCATCGGCACCTGCATTTCCAATAGCTGCATGGTGAGATAAAGATTACGCTCCATATTAGCCGCATCAACGATATTGACCACCACATCCGCCTGCTTTGACCCAATATAGTTACAGGCGATTTGTGCATCCAACGCCGATTGTTCTGAGATCCCATTCAATGAATAAGTTCCTGGCAAATCAACTAATTCAACGCGTTTATCTTGGTAATCGAATCGACCGGTTTTCTTTTCCACAGTGACACCGGACCAATTACCCACACGCTGGCAGTTGCCAGTTAACGCATTAAACAGGGTCGTTTTACCTGCATTGGGATTACCTAATAGCGCAACAATTATCTTATTCATTTACAGACTCAAGCTGCATTATTTGTGATTCTTTGGCACGCAATGATAACAGAAAACCGTTCATCTCAATTTCTACTGGATCACCCAATGGCGCGATACGTAATACTTTAAACTGAGTTCCGGGTATAAATCCCATCGCTAACAACTTGTGGCGATAATCATGATCACAGCTTTTTTCAAAACCGCTAACACGAAATTGCTTACCAGGAATTAATTTTAACATGCGTAATAATGCAACAAGTGGGGTGTGAAAGCTTATTCATCACACCGAAAAAATATAATAAATATTATATTGAGTATTAATGATCGCTGTCAATGTAAATAATAATTATTCTCAATTAGCATTATTTTCAATCAATGATAAACCGTAGCAGCGCCACCACAATAGTGATCACTACACAATTTGGCTAACAAAGAAGTAGAGACACAATAAGCATATATTAACTAAATTAAGTAATTTTAATCCGCAAAATGCCACGCTAATTGGGTTGATAAATATTCCAATATCAATTCACCACGAATACTGGTTCCCTTAGGGTTGACTCGCGGACTGAATACGGCAATTCCTGCTTGCCGCATCGCCACCGCAAGAATAAAACCGGAAACACTGCTTTTAGCTGGCATACCGGTACGCACGAGGTGGGTGCCACTTTCATTATAAAGACCGCACGTTGCCATAATGGCCAATACCTGCTTAACGGTTTCATGAGAAATAATGCGTTTACCGTTCAAATCAATCCCGTTGTTGGCTAATAGCATCGGCAAATGCGATGCTTGCAGAGGATTCGCCTTAAATGCACATAAACAAAAATAGGTATCCAATATTGCTTCAACATTACCTTCGATAGTGCGGTTATCTTTTAATAGGTAGGCTAATGAACGATTACGATCGCCGGTACGTTTCTCTGACGCCAACACTTTCCGATCAATGTGCAGCTTTTCACCGAATAAACGATGCATCCAGCCTTCTAACCATGCATACTGTTGTTCAGCTTCTCCCGGAATATGATCACACAAAGCAATAGCACCCGCGTTAAGCATTGGATTCGATGGTAGCGGCCCAAACTGATCTAAGCGTGCGATGGAATTAAAGTCATCACCGGAAGGCTCGACACGTAACCAAGAAAAAACGGCATTAGCTCCTGTTTCTTCTAACAAACCAATTAATACCACTAGCTTGGCAACACTTTGCAAGGTTACTCCGGATGTGTATTGATCGCCAGCAAAATAGGTTTCACCGTCGAGCGTGCGCACTGCAACAGCCATAATATCTTCGGGTGTTGACGCCAACTCTGGAATATAATCCGCAACTTTACCGTTAATATTGTTTTTAGCAATATTGATCGCTTGATTGAGAACGGTTTGGATATCACTTGTCATTCAATATTCATCCTTGAGATTTTCGCACCGCCACCCTAAAAACAGCAAATCATATTGCGCGTACACATCACTTACCAATACAAAAACTGGAAAATATCGTACCTAATAAATCGTCACTACTAAACTCACCGGTGATCTCATTGAGTGCGTTCTGTGCTTGTAGTAAGTCTTCGGAAAGTAATTCACTCGCCTGAGATTGCGTAAATTGTTCTTCGGCTGCAAATAAGTATTGTTGTGCGCGTTGTAGTGCATGTAGATGTCGAACACGAGCAATAACATGGGTTTCCGCGCTATCATTAAAACCGATCAGTTGTTTTAATTCACTTCTTAAATCGTCCATACCTGCGCCAGTCTTGGCGGAAACCCTCACCTGACGATAGCTATTTCCATGGTTCATCAATTGTCCTGACAAAGCTAGCAAATCTATTTTATTGTAAACCACGATCAATGGCTTGCTGAATACGGTTAATTTCTGCAGCTGCTGTTGCCAATCATTGCGGTTTTCAGTGCTATCAACAACGAATAAAATCGCATCGGCTTGCTCAATTTCTTGCCAAGCGCGACGGATACCTTCCCGTTCAACAGCGTCCTTACTGGAACGCAAACCGGCGGTATCGATAATGTGCAGCGGTAGTCCATCGATATTAATATGCTGGCGCAATACATCGCGAGTAGTGCCGGCAACATGAGTCACGATAGCATTTTCACTGCCACTTAGCCTATTCAACAAGCTGGACTTGCCGGCATTTGGCTTCCCGGCAATGACTACATTCATGCCTTCTCGCAATAATGCGCCTTGTTTCGCAGTTTGCAAGACCTGTTCGAGCCGCTTGGTCACCACGTGCAAATCGTTTACCACCTTGTCTTGGCTAAGGAAGTCAACTTCTTCGTCAGGAAAGTCGATTGCAGCTTCCACATAGGTACGCAGCTTGATTAATTCCTCCACCAAGGCTTTTATCTGTTGTGAAAATTCGCCTTGCAATGAGCGCGCTGCACTGCGTGCCGCCTGTGTTGATGCGGCGTCAATCAGATCGGCAATGGCTTCTGCTTGCGCCAGATCGATCTTACCATTGAGAAAAGCACGTTCGGCAAACTCGCCAGGGCGCGCTATACGTGCGCCACTCTGCAACACACGCTGCAGCAAAAGCTCCATGACTACAACGCCAG
>CAYWDC010000020.1:0-10533 GCA_964456955.1 uncultured Gammaproteobacteria bacterium
GTGTTTGTAAGTTACTACTTACTGCACCTACACTTTGATCCAGTTTGGTGCTGATAATGTGCAAAATAATCGGTGCCTGCTTAGGGTCGGTAACCACATTGACCTGATTGGTGTGCAAGCTTGCTCGTAGTAGTTGTTCAAATTTTCCGAACGGTGTTTTGCTTTGAAGGTAGAGTGTCTGTAACTCTTTTGGTGACGGCGTGATGCCACGCAAATGAAATCCACAATTATTTAATAGACTAATGCTAAGTAATAGTAAAAAGTATCTTATCAATTTAGATTTAAGCACTAATGATCAACCACGATGTTAATCAGCTTATTCGGTATGTAAATTACCTTACGCACTATTTTATTCCGTATGAATTTGCTAACATTGGTTTGTTGTAATGCCGCCGATTTTACCACAGCTTTATCAGCGTCTATGGCGACGTTAATATGTCCACGTACTTTGCCATTAACCTGTATAACGATATTAACAGAATCGATACTCAAGACATCATTTGCAAGTTTAGGCCAATACATTTTATCTAAATTGCCTTCGCATTGTAATTCTTTCCATAAAAATACGGTGATATGTGGCGTGATTGGGTATAATAATCGCAGTAAGACCACAAGAATTTTATTCATTAATCGCAATGCTGGTTGTAAATCCGCTTCGCTACGATGTTGCTGTGCATAATTTGCCACATCATGCAGCAGATTGAGCAATTTCATACTTGCAGAGACGACGGTATTGAGTTGTAAGCGCTGCATATCAAAATTTGCCTGCTGTAGTATTTGATACATTGTGCGGCGCAAGTTTTGCAATGTAGCATCTT
This sequence comes from uncultured Gammaproteobacteria bacterium, assembly GCA_964456955.1. GTDB lineage: Bacteria > Pseudomonadota > Gammaproteobacteria > JABDGN01 > JABDGN01 > CAYWDC01. Next base: position 819 of record CAYWDC010000020.1, read on the forward strand.
TCTGTTTCCACTCGATATAGGGACGTTTGTTGGTGTTGATGGTGCGAATCACAGTTTGTTGTTGATAACAAAAATGCCATAAGCGCTTTAAGAATCGGTGTGCGCCAGCAACTCCATTACCTGACCATTCCAATGATTGTGCTGGAGGCGCATTAAAAATTGTAAAGAGGCGCAAAGTATCGGCACCGTATTGTTCTATCAATAGCTGTGGGTCGATAATGTTACCTTTCGATTTCGACATTTTGCTGCCGTCTTTCAACACCATGCCTTGTGTTAATAGGCGAGCGAAGGGTTCATCACTATTGAGCAGACCTTCATCGCGTAACACCTTATGCAAAAAACGTGCATAGAGTAGGTGCATTACCGCATGTTCAATGCCGCCAATGTATTGATCCACTGGGGTCCAATATTTAGCGCGGTCATCAAGCAAGTGATTATTTTGGTCAAAGCTAGCAAAACGTGCATAATACCAAGACGACTCCATGAATGTGTCGAAAGTATCGGTTTCACGTGTTGCAGGTTTACCACAGGCAGGACAGCTGGTTTGATAAAATTCTGGTATATTTTTTAACGGAGAGCTCGTGCCAGAAAATTCAATCTTTTCTGGCAGTATCACCGGTAAATCTTTTTCTGCTACTGTCACTGCACCACAATCGTTACAATAAATAATAGGGATGGGCGTACCCCAATAACGTTGCCTGGAAATTCCCCAATCACGCAGACGATAGTTAACCTTGCGTTTACCCATATTCTTGGACGCCAGCATATACGCAACTGCGTCGCAAGCCGCTTGCGAATCTAGTCCATCAAAATCACCGGAGTTGATCACCGCTCCATAACCGGTGAATGCTGCTTTATCATAATTCCAAGCCATGTCGCTTCTCAGTACAATGTGCCGTGGCAAATGATATTTTTGTGCAAATTCCCAATCGCGTTGATCATGTGCCGGTACTCCCATAATCGCACCGTTGCCATAATCCATGACTACAAAGTTTGCGACCCAAATCGGTAACGCCGCACCATTGAGTGGATGTTTGGCAGTTAAGCCAGTGTTGATGCCACGTTTTTCAATGGTTGCAATTGCTGCTTCAGAAACTTCAATGCGTTTGCAAGCCGCGATAAAATTTTTCACCATTACATTACTTTTTGCCGCACGTTGTGCGAGTGGATGTTGTGGTGCAATAGCAAGATAACTGACACCCATTAAAGTGTCAGGGCGTGTGGTAAAAACGGTTAAGGTATTGCTAGCATCGACAACAAAATCGACTTCTACACCGACAGAACGTCCGATCCAATTGCGTTGCATAGTTATTACTTTTTCAGGCCAACCACCGAGTTGTTCAAGTCCTGATAACAGTTCATCAGCATAGGCGGTAATTTTGATAAACCACTGCGGAATTACTTTGCGTTCAATCGGCGCATTTGAACGCCAACCGCGTCCATGGATGACTTGCTCGTTGGCGAGTACAGTTCGATCGACGGGATCCCAATTAACCACCGCATTTTTTCTATAGGCGAGCCCTTTTTTGAATAAACGCGTAAATAGCCATTGTTCCCACTTGTAATAATTAGGATCACAAGTAGCGAATTCGCGACTCCAGTCGTAAGCAAAGCCTAAGCGCTTTAATTGTGCACGCATGTGCGCAATATTCTGATAAGTCCATGCTGCCGGTGTTATCTTATTTTTTATAGCTGCGTTTTCTGCTGGCAGACCAAAAGCATCCCAACCGATCGGTTGCAAAACATTTTTCCCCTTTAGACGTTGATAACGGGCAATTACATCGGCAATGGTATAGTTCCGCACATGACCAACGTGGAGATAGCCACTCGGATAGGGAAACATAGCCAAGCAATAAAATTTCTCCTTGCTCAGGGCTTCATTTGTTTTGTAGACTTGGGTTTGTTGCCAATCTTGCTGGACTTGTGCTTCAATTTCACTATGGTTATAGGTTTCTTGCATCGCTTCCTAAATGTGTTGATAAATCATTTACTCTGACAACCTAAACACTCACTTATCTTATCGCTAGTTTGTGCATTTGCTTAATCAATTAAGTTTTTTGTTGCACGACAAACCAGCAAATCAAGGTAAGTAACATTAGCACGATAAATTCAATCATCCAACCGAAACGTGCCAATGGTGTAGCTCCTTGCATCGGTTGTACACTACCGCGCAAGATAAAAATTTTATCACGTGGCGCTTGTTTTACAATATTACCTTGTGCATTAATGATGGCAGTAAGACCGCTATTACTAACCACGATTTGCGCGCGCCCCGCCTCTAATGAACGCATCTGTGAGATTTGCAATTGTTGTGCTGCCGCCCAAGAATGTTCAAACCAACTATCATCGCTCAAGGTCATTAGTAGCTGTGCCTGCGGCAGACTTGGCAGCATTAAATTTAAATAAGCAATTTCATAACATAAAAATCCAGCTACCGGTATGTTACCGATGTGCAATAACGGTTGCTGTCTTGGTCCGGCGGAGAGATTAGACATCGGTAAATTAAAAAGGCCAACGAACCCGCGCAGCAAATGTTGGTAAGGCACGTATTCACCAAAAGGCACTAAATGGCGTTTTAAGTAAGTACCTTTATTGTTGCCAAGTGTGATAATGGCATTATAAGCTCGGTGAGTCTTCGCACTGACCATAATAACTCCACTCACGAGGGTATTATGATGTTGTTTTGCTTGATAGTCAAGTTGGGCAAAAAAATCGTATTGCGCGGAAAATATATCGGGAATAGCGCCTTCTGGAAAGACAATCAGTTGACTATCCCAGCTTTGCTGTGTCAATTTTTGGTAACGCTGCAACGACAGTGAAACTAATTGTGGATCCCATTTAACTGCTTGCGGGATGTTCCCTTGAATGAGGCTGACTTTGAGTGGTTTGCTGCTGGGCTTGGTCCAATGAATTTGCGCCAATATAAAGCCACCAACAAAGATAATGACAATGGCAATCAGGCTACAAATAAAGTGCTTTAAGCCTCGCAGCGCATTGCATAACAAGCCACTGGTACAAGCAACCAAAAAGCTTATCCCATAGACACTGATGATTGGCGCATAACCGTGCAGCCAAGTGTGCAGTTGACTATTGCCAAGCAACAACCAGGGTAATCCGGTAAAAATCCATGAGCGCAAAATTTCTCCTAATACCCAGGTACAAGCAAAACCTATAGTGGGCGCAAGCCAATGTTTTTTATTGAACAAATATACAAAGCAGCTGGCTTGAAGTGCAAATAATAAGGCAATTGCGGCAATGAATATCAAGGTTAGCAGTGCCGCAACCGCCGATGCGGTGTTGCCATATACATGGATGCTGATATAAATCCAAGAAATTCCGATGAGGAAAAACCCAAAACCAAACAACCAGCCGCGCCAAATGGCGCGTGCTATGCTACTATCCTGCAAGCTGATTAACCAGGCTAAAGGGCTCATGAAGGCGATGATATAAATGTTACAAGGAGCAAATGCCAAAGGTAATAAAGCACCCGCCACAAAGGTAACTAGGTCAATTAACAGTGGAGACGGCCTTGAGTAAGGTTGGGCAGATAACAATTTTATAAAGTATGGCGCTTGCATTGACTACAGCGATAGATCGTTAACGCATATTGGTTGCTACGTTGCAAATATTGGTTTCCTTAAAATAGGCTTGTGACGATATACTACTATAAGTTTGCATTTCAAATACCATTTTTTATATGCAGGCAGTTTAAAAATTAATTTATAGCAATTTTATTAGCAAAATTATTTCGAGCGAATTATTTTTATTTATTATTTTGCTTTATTGATATTTATATTACAATAATTGTTGAAAAAACAGAGATTTTTATGAAAACTTGTATTACTAATACCTCTGCCTACAAATTTGTTAACCTAGATAGTGTTGACGAATTACGCTGGGCCCTTTATCTAGCTTTTACCGATTACAACATCAAAGGGACGATTCTATTAGCTGAAGAGGGCATTAATTTAATGTTGGCGGGCGATGCTAACACTATTGCCAAAGCGAAAGCAATCCTCGCAGCATACGCAGAATTTGCCGATTTAATTTACCGAGATACCTATTCTACGGAAATTCCATTCGAGAAATTTAGAATTAAAGTAAAAAATGAAATTGTACCAATGGGGCTCGCCGACGTTCACCCGGGAAAATTTACTGCATCGAAGATTTCTCCGCAACAATTAAAACATTGGCTTGATTCAAAGAAAGACTTTATTTTGCTCGATACACGTAATGATTACGAAGTTAAATTAGGTAGTTTTACCCAAGCTATTCATTATAACATTCGTAATTTTCGTGATTTTGCTACGGTGGCATCACGAGTCACTAAGCGTGAGAAAGAAAAACCATTGGTGATGTTTTGTACCGGTGGCATTCGTTGTGAGAAAGCCTCAGCATTATTATTGCAGCAAGGTTTTGACGAAGTTTATCAATTACAAGGTGGTATCATTAATTATTTTCAACAAGTAGGAGGTGCGCATTATCATGGTGATTGTTTCGTTTTTGATTATCGTACCGCGATTACTCCAGAGGGTGTAGAAACCGGACTGGCACAATGCGAACGCTGTCAGCAATTTGTTACTGCAGCAGAACAAGCACGTACTAATTACCGCCGTGGCGACCATTGCATTCATTGCATGCCGTCCGCACAGTCAAGCATGAGCACAGAGAGAAAAACCCCATGGCTTTAAAAACGATTACTGTCGGTAGAGATGTTCCTCAAGATATCAATGTTATCATCGAAATTCCCGCACATGGGCAGCCGGTAAAATATGAAGTCGATAAGAAATCGGGTACATTATGCGTCGATCGCTTTATAAGTACCGCGATGTTTTACCCGGCAAATTACGGTTATATTCCGCAGACCCTGTCTGAAGATGGTGATCCGGTCGACATTTTGGTGATAACTCCTTACCCATTGCTTTCTGGTTCGATGATTCGTTGTCGCGTTATTGGTATGTTAAACATGACCGACGAAGCGGGTGCGGATGCGAAATTACTCGCGGTTCCCATCAATAAATTGACCCAAGAATATACGGAAATTAGTTCTTATCAAGATTTAAATAAAAATTTGCGCAAATCCATCGAACACTTCTTTGAACATTATAAAGATTTGGAGTCTGGAAAGTGGGTAAAAATTGCAGGCTGGGCAGATGCTGAAGCGGCGAGGCAAGAAATTGAAGCGAGTATTAAACGTTATCGTAGCCAGGTAAATTTGCACTGTTTTGACTAGTAAAGTGGCACCCGATTAACCATACTATTTCGGTTGGATTATTAGCAACTGCGCTTTAGTGAGAAATTTCTCACTGTGTATCGCTTAGATGAAAATAAAGCCATCGAAACGCTGCTAAACTTCATTGATTTAGCATAGAGAAGCGAAACAGCGAATTCATCGTGTCGCCTATCAGGTAGTCGAGAAATTACGACGCACACGTTTGCAGGCGGCGTGGCTGTCTTTTCTTAGCACTTATGGTTTATCGACTACTAACAAAGACATCGTTTTTTTATGTATCGCCGAAGCGGTGCTACGCGTCTCTGATAATAACACCATTGATAACTTGATTTGCGGTAAACTGGATTGATGTTTTTCAGGGCAGAGTGACAACAGGTGCTGAGCAAAAGCGATTCGTTGTTCGGCATTACGTTTGTTGTTTCAACAACAAATAGCCGAATTAATGATCGGTGTTATTGCAGCCATGTTAAAACCACATGTGTACGACAGTGACATGAGTTTGTCAAACGCCGGTGCTAAAAAATGTGCTGAGGACATTTTATCGTGCCACGATCCTTGAAATTGATAAGTATCACAGAATTGCAGCATGAGGCGTTTGGTCCGATCTTACACATCTGAGTTTTAGCCTAGAAAACCTAACCAAAGATTTGGATGAGATTCATGTTACTGCTATGGGCTGTTATGCAGATTTGTTATCAATTTATGAATAAATCTGTTATACTAAAATAAATATTAATTTTTTAGTACACAGTAACCAAACAAGCACATGAAACTCTTAATTTTAATTATTTATTTTCTGATTGTATTCTTTATTGGTTATATTGCCTCGCGGCGTATGCGTAATGCCTCTGGTTATTTACTTGGTAATCGCAGTTTTAATCCTTATGTTACCGCACTGGGTGCTGGTGCTTCCGATATGAGCGGCTGGTTATTGTTGGGTTTGCCGGGTGCAGTTTACGTTACCGGGGTAAGTGAGATCTGGATGCCAGTTGGGTTAGTGATAGGTTGTTATCTCAACTGGGCCTGTGTGGCAAAACGCTTGCGAATTTTTACGGAAATTGCAAGTAATGCATTAACTCTGCCAACCTATGTGAGTAATCGTTTTCTTGATCGCACAGGCATTCTGCGTTTGTTCATGGCGGTTACCTCTTTATTGTTTTTTACGGTTTATGCGGCCTCGGGATTGGCTGCCTTTGCGTTATTGTTTAAAGTGTTGTTTAACTTGTCTTATACCACTGGTTTATGGTTAGGTTTCTTATCGATATTTTTCTACACCTGTCTCGGTGGTTTCGTTGCGGTCAATTGGGTCGATGTTTTTCAGGGCAGTTTAATGTTGTTTGCGCTGTTAATCATGCCAGTAGTGATCTGGTTGCATTTGCGTGGTGGTAATGAAATTGTGGCACGATTAAGTGCCCTGCATCTGGAATACACTAACCCACTAAAAAATGTCGATATTGTGTCGTTACTATCGCTGTTGGGTTGGGGTTTGGGTTACTTTGGACAACCGCATATTTTAGTGCGTTTTATGGCAGCTCGTAGCAGCAAACATATGCATGTGGCAAAAAATATTTGTATGATTTGGATGGTTTTGTGTCTCATCGGGGCGATATTGGTTGGCCTATTTGGTGCGGCACTATATGTGCATGCCTCATTAGCGAAACCAGAAACGGTGTTTTTGCATGTGGCGGTGAGTCTGTTTACACCAGTAATGGCGGGTATTTTATTAGCGGCAGTGCTTTCGGCCATTATGAGTACCATTGCAGCACAGTTACTCGTTTGTTCGAGCGCTTTGATTGAGGATATCTATCCGCGTCTATTCGATAAGCGAATCAGCGCAAAAAATGAAGTCAAATTAAACCGCATCGCCGTGGTAATAATTGCGTTGGTAGCACTGTTACTTGCATTAAATCCAAATAATAGTGTGTTAGCACTGGTTTCTTATGCTTGGGCAGGTTTAGGGGCGGCATTCGGTCCGGTGATTTTGTTTTCTCTGTATTGGCGTCGGATGTCGCGTAATGGCGCATTATTAGGCATGATTTTAGGTGGAGTTACCGTGGTGCTATGGCGTTCACTGCATGGGTTAGAGGGGATCTTTCAGCTCTATGAATTAATTCCTGGGTTTGTTCTCGGGTCGCTCGGTGTTTATTTCGGTAGCATGCTCGATGCACGACATGGCCGGCTGCCTCCGCAGGTACTGCACCAGTATGATGAATTTGTCGCACAAACGGACGTTTCTCGATAAACTAAGATAACTGTTTTGTAAGCAAAGCTTTTATCAATGGCAAAAATTGCCTATACTACTTGTTATTATTATTTTTGCGTAGAGCCCTATGTATAATGAATCGATTATATTTATTGCTTTCGTTATTTTTTTTGGTGCTGCTGTCTTATGTACCGTAGCAATCTATACACGACAGTCTTTACTAGTTGCCTACATATTACTCGGGATCTTGTTAGGTCCTTGGGGATTACGGTTGGTGCAAAATCCACATTTGGTTGCTGAAGTCGGCGATATCGGTATCATCTTTTTGTTGTTTCTCTTAGGCTTGCACTTGCAGCCAAAAAATCTATTACTGCTATTGCGTAAAACTGTATTGTTGACGGCCGTGAGTTCGGTTATTTTTGCTATCATCGGTTATGGTGTGGGAATTGCCTTTCGTTATACGCAACTAGAGAGCGTGGTCATCGGTGCAGCGATGATGTTTTCTAGCACCATTATTGGCTTGAAACTTTTACCCACAACTATTCTGCATCATCGACATACCGGTGAAGTGATGATTAGTATCTTGTTATTGCAGGATTTACTTGCCATCATGGTATTGCTCTTATTTGCAGCGCAAGGTGTGGATTGGCAACAGGTTGGCATCCTATTGATTTCATTGCCACTAATGGTCATTGGCTCGATGTTGTTCGTGCATTTCATTCTGCTTAAGTTATTGCAAAAATTCGATACGGTGCAAGAGTATATTTGGATCGTTGCTATCGCTTGGTGTTTGTTATTAGCCGAGTTAGCGCATCTTGTCGGATTGTCGACCGAGGTTGGTGCATTTATTGCCGGTGTTTCTATGGCAGAAAATCCAATATCACAATACATTGCCGAAAGTTTAAAACCATTACGTGATTTATTTTTGGTAATATTTTTCTTTTCTGTCGGTGCACATTTTAATCCGCATTATTTCATTGGTGTTATCGGACCTGCACTAATATTAGCAGCTGGTGTATTGCTGCTTAAGCCATTAATTTATCGTTTCTTATTAGTATGGGAGGGCGAAAGTAAACACGTTTCCTGGGAAGTGGGAGTGCGCTTAGGACAGGCCAGTGAGTTCTCTCTACTAATCGCTTATTTAGTGGCTAGTAATCCGCTCATTAGTTTGAAAACCTCTTTCCTAATTCAAGCTGCCACCATTGTTACCTTCATCGTCTCTTCATACTGGGTGGTGTTGAAGTATCCAGGCCCGTTGGCAACCAGTGCAAAATTGCGTCAAGATTAAATCATGCGTCTTACTGGAGTGATACGCTTGTCGCACTTTTTCTTAGAAAAGTGTTATAATCATAAAAAGATGTGGAGGGAAGCAAATGAAACTCATCGTTATTCTAATTAGTATAGCAATGTTACGCTATGTGCAGTTCGGACGTACAGTGAATCGTTATCATTGGTTGCAAAAATATGCAGCATCGATACAAGTGTATTTGCAGAAAATTCAACAACCATGGGTAATAATGATGGTTATTTTATTGCCGATATTGATTATTGCTTTGTTTTTACAATTAGTTTTAGCACATGGTATGTTTTATGTTATTAAATTTTTATTCAGTATATTGGTGTTGTGGTATTGCTTGTGGCCTGTTTCTTTACGAGAAAGTCTTGATGCAAGTCTGGCGAAACCGGAATTGGCAAAAGATCAACCAAGTAGTGAGATCCAAGACGAAGATGTCGAGCATGGTCAAGATAATGCTACTCACGTGTTAACCAAAGCCTTGCTTTGCGACGCTAATACATATACATTCGCGGTATTATTTTGGTATATTGTTTTAGGTCCATTGGGAGCAATTCTATATCGTATGGTTGCCCAACTAACCAATTTAAGTAGTAAACCTAATGATACAACACTCAACGGGATCATTGGTGTTGCCCACACCCTTGAAAATTTGCTCGATTGGATTCCGGTACGCTTAGTGGCTCTAGGTTATGCGCTCGCTGGTCATTTTGTCAAAAGTTTTTCTCAATGGATGCATTACCTTAAGGGCGGCTTAGGTTCGAATCAAGATTTATTAATCGCTAGTGGACTTGGCGCCATGGATATTGATCCGCAGAAACCTGGAGATGCTGAAGAAGCACAACAGGTCTTGCGTATGGTCGATCGAGCCTTAATTGTTTGGTTGATTGTCATCACTATTTTTACCATCGGTCAGTTTATTTACTGAGATAATTTTTTATCTAAATCTTGTCGATACGCGCCATTTTTTGCTTTTTCCTTGTAT
>CAYWDC010000021.1:0-9930 GCA_964456955.1 uncultured Gammaproteobacteria bacterium
ATATGGTACGTAATATTGCTGGTGTATTAATGGCAATCGGTGCAGGTAAGGAAGATATAGATTGGATTGATGCGCTGTTGTTGTCTAAAAATAGAGCGGATGGAGGCGTTACCGCGCTGCCACAGGGACTGAATCTAGTAGCGGTGGATTATCCAGCGAAATTTTCTTTGGCGACAATAGATTGTTGTTATTGGCAATCAGCACTGTTATAGCAATAACGATGGATTAAAAATAAAATAAGGCATATTGTGAAAACATGCGTATTGCTGCATCTTTACCTAATTCTCTCTCACGTTAGTAGTTGACATGTTTTAATTATTTCTGTTCCCGACTATAAGTCAGGTCAACGCCTTTACCAAGGCTATTGGTTTTGGCTTGTGCGGCCCAATACTGATTAAATTGATAGCTTATGCCCAGTGTGTTAATCGGTTCTATCAAACCAATACTATAGCGAACAAAGAACTGTGGTGAGAGTCTTTTTCCTAGTACTAATAACATGTTTTGTTGCACTGTGTTGGTTCTTGGATTTAGGTAAGTATCTGATGTAAAACCAGTTTGATCAAAGGGAAGAGTTTGTTTTATTTTAGTGAACAGGCTATTTTCACCACTACTTTTGTTAGACTTAAGTGAATATAGGAGACGCAATAATAATTGTGCTTCTCCATTACGAGCATTATTTAGCGGATAACCAAATATTAAGTAGGACAGTATATCTTGTTGTGATAATGAACCAGCTGGATCGGAAAATAATATAATGTTTGGTTTTTCTAAGGTGTGAGTTATTTTTGCACCCACCTTAATAGTTTTTTGTTGTAGTGGGATATCAAGCTGTTGACTGGGTATTTTACTGCCCAGTATTAGATCAGTTTTATTTTGCTCGACACTGACAAAGGTAGTAATTGTTTTAATTGCCTCAATATCTAAACCTGGATTAGTGATGGGGCCGCCAACATAAATCAGTTTCCCATTTTCTATCGTTAATTTTTGTCCGTAAAATGTAAATGTTCCTTTATTAATGGTTAACATACCATTTGCTTGTGTGTTAATTTTTGGATTATCGAGCAGTAATAACGAGCCTGAAAGTTGCGCATCGAGGTAGTTATTTTGAAAATGCACTTGCTTACCTAGAGTTAACTTTATTTTTGCATAAAGTTTGTTCGAAGCTGTGGAGCTGATGTTTTCATCAGCTCCTCTTATGGTGGTAATATCTCTAGGTAATGTAATCACGTCGACATAATTTCTTTGATTAATAGAAATGGTCGGCAAATATAGATCGCCAGATAAATCAAGACGATTTTTTTGAATTAGCAAGTGCAGATTGGGTCTGGCGACAATGTGATATTCTGCAGTATTGGCAACGGTAACATGATTCCCCGTTATCTGCAGTTCGGTTTTATGTTGTTTACTTAAATTGCTATTACCGTCGACCACTAATTTTCCTTTGCCAGAAGTTGCTGTTAATTTATAAGTAATTCTATCGGCAGCAGCGGTTGCATTGAAATTTATCGCTTTTATGTTCAAGCCTTGTTTGTGAAGTATGGCAACACCGTTGTGTAAGCTAGCATAACCGTTAAGGTGGGGGGTTTTAAGGGTACCGTTCCATTTTAACTGTGCATGCAATTGTCCGTTGAGCATTTCTAATGCTGGAAAAAATAAGGTTAGGAACTTAAGATCGTGTAAATGTGCTCGCAATTCTCCTCGCCAATGTTGTTTGGTATCGATTCGTTGCATTAGCTTAAAATCAGTCGATGATAAATTAACATCCAGGTAATTATTATTAAGCAGATTTATTTTAAGTAAACTATTTAGCTTGCTTTTATTTAAATCGGCACGCCAGTGTAAGGAATTAATGATCAGTTTTTGTTCATGATTTTTTATAGAATAGTAAATTTTACCTTGCTGTAAATCTGCGCTTAGACTTCCACTGGTTAATTTCTGTTGTTGATAATTGGCTTGCAGATTCAATCTACCTTGTAGATTGATGTTATTAGGGAGAAACGGATTTAGTTCGGCTAAAGAAACATGGTGTAAATTCAAATGCAACTTTTGCAAGACTTGCTGTTGCCAGTCAAGATTAGCTCTGATGGTTTTCGTTCCATCGTGCCAGGAAAAATTATTCAATTGAAAGGTATTTTTAGCATAGCTTATATCAAATGGTTTTGATAGTTGCCACGTTTTCGCTTTACTAACGGCGAGGGTAAACTGCGTAAAATGCAGTTGCCATCGCTTATTTTTATACTGCCCTAATGCTTGGATATGAAAGCTTTGCTGTTTGATGTTTATTTTTAAGTTAATATGATGTTGTTGCGGTGTACCAGCAGTAATGAAGTGTAAACTATTGAGTTTATAACTTAATGATTTTATTTTTGTTGCTTGTAAGTGCATTTGTGATGCATGATGAGAATCAATAGCTATCTTAAAATCACTATTCAGTGTACCTAATTGGTAATCGTGCCAGGTTAAGTTTTTACCATTTACTGAACCATGAATGCTAGGTGATGAATTAGTTTGTTTAATCTGCCCCTTACTGATCAGTTGTCCGTTGCTGTAAGGGATTAATTCAGACAAACTTGGAATGTTGATATTCCAGCGTGTTTGTAATTGCCCTCGCTTTGAAAAGATAAAGTTGAGTTTTGCTCTGCCCAGAGAAATTTTACTGATGGCAGTAACTAATCGATGCTTGACAATGTGTGCTCTTAGTGACCCATGTAACGGTTGTTGTCGTAAATGACCACTTAAATGGTGTAAGGATAATTCTATATTGTTTCTGTCTCCTTTTAGTATACCACTTAGCGATATATCACCATACCAATCGATCCACTGCTGCTGTGGATGTAGATGTTTTGCATTGAAAACTAAATCATATCTTAACCGTGATTGCCAATTGACATGTGCCATTGCAGAGAGTGAACCTTTTAACGTACTCGCTTTAAGATCAGTAATCGTAAGATGATGCAGATCACCATGACCTTGTAGCTGCCAAATGCCATGAGGAATTTTGCTTCCACTAACCGTGATGTTACTACTGAGCGTGTAATTTGTTGCTTTGCCATGGATAGAGATATGACCTCGTGGACTATTAATGTTTTGCTTGTTGTTATCAGTTAAGGCAAGATTATGCCATCGTAAGATGGCGGCAAACTGTTTTTGTTGTAGCGATTGGCTATTTAAATGTGCCGTAAGATAGCGAGTTTTGTTATTATCCAGCATCAATTTAGCGGAAAACTGTGCGGTTTTGCTATTACCACTACCGCTGAAAGTGGCAGAGGCATTTTTATAATCGAGTATCTTGACAAACTTTTTTAGATTAGTGTTGTGTATTTGTCCGGTCAGTTGCCATGTTGGTATGGTAAGCAAATTATTGATAGTCATTGTCGTAGTGATTGGCAGTGGAGTGTTGATCTCGCTGTGCACGGTGAGTTTTTTCCAGTTGCCGTAGGCATTAATCTTTCCCTGCAGCACCAATGACTGATGCTGTCGTTGATTAAAATATAACTCAAGACGTAATGGGCTTAAATTTAACTCGCCACGTAGGAGGTAACAATTTTGTCCAACATCACTTTGCAAGTTAGATATACTGATGTGATTCGATTTAATGGAAGCCTGTAGCATAATATTGTTGAGCCGATGTATTTTATCATCTTGTCGCCAGTATAATTGCTTAACAACAATATTTTTAAACCTCAGTTTAATTGGTAAATTAAATTTAGGTGGTGTCGTTGGTTTAGTCTGTTGCGATTGTTGAGTAAATTGTGTAATGTGTAAGGCGTTGGTTTGTAGACGACTAACATACAGCTGATTGTATAAAAGTGCGAGTGGCTGAACACGTAGCTGTAGTTGCGGTGACCGAATAGCAATACCTTGATTTTTATAACGAAAGTCTTTGATAATAATAACCTTGTTTAACGCGCCAGAGATTGTACCAATGTGTAGTTCTCCTGGGGCAAAACGTGCAGCAGTAGTAATTATCAACCGTAAGCCCATCGTCGTTGTGCCAAGGAAAACAAATATTACTAACATGATCACCGCGATAAACAGAGCAAGATATTTGCTAATGTTTTTTATCACAGCGGTACTCCAATGTTAAATTGCACCATGACCTTTTTCTCTGGTTTCGAAATTGATTTCGCCAGATCGAGTTGCATTGTACCAATCGGTGATTCCCACATTAAACCAATGCCACCGGCCCGTTGCAGATTAGCATGTTTAAAATTATTAAAAGCATTACCGGTATCATGAAAGATGGCGGCATACCAATTACCTTTAATTCTGTGTTGGTACTCGAAGCTATTGCTCAATAAATATTTCCCCGGGCCAAGACTTTGAGGAGTATAACCACGCACACTTTCTGGGCCACCGGCGGTAAAATTTAAGCTCAGTGGTAATTTTCTGTAATCACGGGTATAGGTTTCGCCAGCTTCGAGATGCACCAATAATCGGTTATTTTCATTAAAATCAATTACATGATGTGTGTTAATACGGAATTGAGCAAAGTTAATATCGGAGAAAGCATATTTAGAAGCTCCCTTTAATGTTAAACTAAAATTGGAGCTATAATCTAAATGTGGAATGCCATCGGTTTTTAAATTTGTTCCGAAAGTAATTGATGGTATTAATAGGCGTGCCTGCATTTGTTGTTGTCCCTTGAATTGGTACTTTTCGTATTGGTAGACAATCCCATAGCTGGTTTGCCATGAATTTTTATTTTTATTATAGTTAAATCCTACATTTCGCAGCTGACTTTTACCGGCTTTGGTGTGATATCCAGCATGATTAGCATTGATGCGGTGCTGCTCCTTTAAGGGATCGTTGCCAGGAATATAATAATCAATACCTAAACTATTGCCGATTTGTGACACGTTGTATTGCATATCAAAGCGATGACCGGAACTATTTATTCGCCGCCATTGCCAACCAATTTTTGCACGGTACCCGGTATCGGTGCCATAGCCAGCACCGATTAAATAGTGCATTTTATTTTGTAATTTTAGTTTTACATTAAGCGGAATCTGCTCCTGTTTGGGTTTTTCTATGTCTGTCTCAACGGTAACGGATTTAAAATAACCACTACTCATTAAATCTTGTTTTAATAGTAAAATGTCTTCAAGAGAATAGGGGTCTCCAGATTTGATCTTCAGGAAACGATGTAAAAAAGAAGGTTTTAGTGCCACTTTGGAAAAATGAATGGGTCCATAGAAATATTTTTTGCCGGTAGCAAAATGCAATTTAATTGCAGCACTGTAATTTGCTAGGTTTACAGTGGTTTTATGCTGTTTCAGTTTTGCTTTGATATACCCATTATTATTAGCAACGGTAAAAAAGGAATTTTTCGCTTTTTCTAATTGTTGCACAACAAAAGTTTGTCCTATTCGCAGGGGAAGTTCGGCTCTCCATATTTTAAAAATGTCATCATGCTTACCTGGGCCAGTTAGTTGTATTTTAAGTTGAGTGATATTTACGCTGGGTCCAGGATTGACACGATAGTGAAAAGTATACTTAGTGGTGCTTTGTTCAATTGCAGTGTGAATGCTGGGTGCGAAATAACCGAACGGTTGCATCGCATTTTTAATGGTGTTATTGCCTTGGGAAAATAAATAGTTAATCTTGTTTTTGTCAAGGGTTTTATTTTTTCCTTGTGTCGCAATTTCGGCATTTTTTAGGGCGTTAAGCGCATTTTGCAATACTTCTCCATGTAGACCAATGATATCATAGCTTATCATGCTGCTGGCAAACAAGGATTTAGGCACGAGTAGCAGCGTGGCAAATAGCCATTTAAAATTAGTATTCATGTGAGAATTGTAGCAAAATAATCACTCTAACTAAGGTTGGATCTCTATTAAATAAAGTTAATTTATATTTTGGTGCCGAGGGTCGGACTCGAACCGACACGGTGTTACCACCACCAGATTTTGAGTCTGGCGCGTCTACCAGTTTCGCCACCCCGGCAATAGGGAATTCAGTATAGCAAATTGCCCTTTATAGAGGCAAATGATTAACCATGAATTGGGTATTTTAGCTGTGGGTGAGCTGAAGGAGCTAATGCACCATCTTACAGATGCTGGCAGAAAAACCGCTTTATTTAATAGCAAACCGTTTGATTGTTTGTTATACATGTCAGCATTACTCGGATGTCTATTTACACACCATCTTGATAAGTGTCTGGGGCATACCTCGCTTAATGTGCTGATAAGTACTGGAATATAGCTTTAAAAGCGATTTGCTAGGAATTTTCCACTATTCTGCTATAATAATTTCGCTTCACTAATCTGTTTAAAAAGGAACAATTGTTATGAAATTATTATCGGCGTTAATTCCAACGGTAGATGCTGCTTCTGCAGCCACGTCGGCCACTGCACAGCACGGTAGTCCCTGGATGACTATTGGTATGTTGGTCGTTTTTTTCGCGATTTTCTACTTTTTATTGATTCGTCCGCAGAGTAAACGAGCCAAGGCACAGCGCGAATTGTTGGCAAACCTCAGCAAGGGTGAAGAAGTGATGACTGGCGGTGGTATCATGGGTAAGATAGTTGCTATTGACCAAGCCTTGGTATCACTAGAAGTTGCTAGTGGTGTCATAATCAAGGTGCAAAAAACAGCCATTACGGGAACCTTACCAAAAGGCACATTAAAGGGTACTGCTGAATAAAGGATTGCTGTGAATCGCTATCCACTGTGGAAATATATTGTTCTAATAGTCTTTGTCGTCTTTGGTATGTTATATGCATTACCAAATTTTTTTGGCGAAGTACCGGTGTTGCAAGTAACTGGTGCCGAAGACATACCTATTAACATGACTACTATTGCACAGGTTCGACAAAGCTTACAGCAGGCACAGATCCCCTTCAGCGTGATTAACAAGCGTCAACATGGACCACTAGTGGTGCGTTTTCTTGCTGTGGCAGATCAGTTAAAAGCAAAAACCATCATACAAAATCGTCTAGGTGATAGTTATGTCGTCGCGCAAAATTTATTGCCCATAACGCCAAAATGGTTGCAGTCAATAGGTGCAAAGCCAATGAAGCTCGGTTTGGACTTGCGCGGCGGGATGCATTTCTTGTTACAAGTCGATGTAAATTCGGTGCTTGCTAAGCAACAAAAAGAAAATATCCATACTTTTGCGCGTACGTTACGCAAAGCAAATTTACGTTACGCAGGCATTAGCATCGATGAAAGTGGTTCTTTGCTGATTAAGTTCCGCGAAGATAGTGTGCGTAATGTTGCGCAAGATACACTACAGCGCGATTATCCAGACTATATCATTACCCCATTTGAGCAAGGAGCACAATGGTATCTACGTGCTAGTATGTCGCCAGTTGCGTTAAATCAATTGCGCAACTATACGCTGTCGCAATCGATGACCGTGTTACGCAATCGCATTGACGCACTTGGTGTTGCTGAACCCCATATTAGTCGTCAAGGATTGGATCGCATTGTGGTTGAATTGCCAGGGGTACAAGATATGGCGTTAGCGAAACAAATGCTCGGTGGCAGCGCGACAGTAGAATTTCATTTGGTAGATTGGCAACATGATGTGCAAAGTGCTGTTGCTGGCATGATACCGGTTGCTTCTACGCTGTACAATATGAGCGATGGTTCGCCGATTTTATTGCAGAATCAGGTGGTACTTACTGGTAAGGCAATTGCTTATGCATCGTCGGGTTTCGATGACAACGGTCAGCCAGTGGTGAATTTAAAACTCTCTGGCCCAGAAGTGCGCAATTTTAGTCGTGTGACCACGGATAATGTTGGACAGCGTTTGGCCATTGTTTACATTAACGTGAAGGAAGTCCCTAAAGTTGTCAATGGTAAAACGGTTTATGTTCCGCACACTGTTAAATATGTGATTAGCGCGCCGGTTATTCAACAGCCACTGAGTAATAATGTTGTTATTAACCACATGGGTAGCACGCAGGAGGCACAGAGATTAGCGATCTTCTTAAAATCAGGCGCATCACCAGCGGTGACTTATCCCATCCAAGAAAAAACTGTGGGTCCAAGTCTTGGTGCCAAGAATATTAAACTAGGCATTATTTCAGTACTCGCAGGGTTCATATTAATTATATTATTCATGGCATTTTATTATCGCTTTATGGGATGGTTTGCCAATTTAGCACTGCTAATGAACGTGGTATTCATCGTCGCTATTATGTCGATGATTGGTGTCACCTTAACCCTTCCTGGAATTGCTGGCATTGTCTTAACCATGGGGATGGCCGTCGATGCCAATGTTTTGATTTTTGAGCGCATTCGTGAAGAGCTGCGCAACGGTAGCGCTATCCAGGCAGCCATTCATGCTGGCTATGCGCGCGCATTTGCCACTATTGTCGATGCTAATGTAACTACTTTGATCGTTGCCATTGCGTTATTTGCTTTGGGTTCCGGGCCAGTACAAGGTTTTGCCGTTACCTTAATCATTGGTTTATTAACTTCAATGATTACGTCGATCATGGGTACACGTGGTATTGTTAATTTTATCTATGGTAATAAAGTGGTGCAGAGACTTTCCATAGGAATCAAATAGCGTGGAATTTTTTAAACGTACTACACACATCGGTTTTATGCGTGCTCGGTGGATTACTGCAGTGATATCGGCGATTTTAGTCATTGGCTCTTTTATTGCTATCGGTATCAACGGGTTGAACTTGGGATTAGATTTTACCGGTGGTGTGCAAATTGAAGTGAAATATCCGCAAGCAGCAGATTTAGCAGCCATTCGTAGTCAACTAACTAAAGCAGGATTTAGCGAAAATAATGCAAAGTATTTTGGTCCGGCAACAAACGTATTGATTACCTTGCCACCGTTGCAATCGGGAACCTTGCAAGCAGTGCAAAATCAATTGCGTGATAAAGTGTTAGCCGCGTTGCCAGGTGCGCAATTCCAACAATTTAGTGTGATCGGTGCCGAAGTAAGCGAAGAATTATTTACCAAGGGAGCATTGGCGCTATTTGTTTCCTTATTGGCGACATTAGTTTACATTGCTTTCCGTTTTGAGTGGCGTTTTGGCATCAGTTCGATATTAGCATTGATTCATGATCCGTTATTGATTTTAGGTGTATTTGCCTTGTTTAATATTCAATTCGATTTGATTTCCCTGGCCGCAGTGCTTACGGTGATTGGGTATTCTTTAAATGATACCATTGTGGTTTTCGACCGTGTACGTGAGAATTTTCGCAAGCTACGCAAAGGGACGGCATTGGAAATCATGGATTTATCCATCAATCAAACGTTGTCAAGGACAATTATGACCTCGGTATTGACCTTGCTGGCGGTAATTGCTTTGTTAATCTATGGTGGTCCGGTACTGTTTAGTTTTTCTCTGGCATTGTTCATTGGTATTATTGTTGGTACATATTCATCTATCTATGTTGCTGGTGCTTTGGCTGTTGCTTTTGGCTTAAAACGTGCCGATTTCTTAGTAAAAACACGTGAAGCGGCTGACAATCTGCCTTGATTTTTTATGACAAAGATTAAACGCACGGCAATTGTACCTTTCAGTGCACAGCAAGTATACGATTTGGTCAATGATGTCGCTAATTATCCGCAATTTCTTCCCTGGTGTGCTAACAGTGAGGTGCTGCAGCAGACCGATACAGAAATGTTGGCGTCGTTAGAAGTACAAAAGGGTAATTTCCGACAACGATTTACTACCTGCAACGAACTCGATATACCGGTATCGATTATTATGCGATTGGCAAAAGGTCCTTTCAGCGCATTACGTGGTGAATGGCATTTTATGGAATTAAATGCACATGCCTGCCGCATCAATTTCGAACTTGATTTTGCTTTTAATAACCAGTTGATTGCTATGACCTTAACACCATTATTTCGACAAATTGCTAATACCATAATCACGGCTTTTGCTGAACGGGCCGCAGAGGTGTATGCCGATGAAAGTAGAAATTGCCTACGCACTACCACATAAGCAGTAT
>CAYWDC010000022.1:0-1417 GCA_964456955.1 uncultured Gammaproteobacteria bacterium
CCTCCGGTAACAAACCAAAACGATCAATCATTTCTATCTGCAGATCTTGTAACGCTGCTTGATCTTTCGCTTTCATCAGGCGCTGATAGAATACTAAACGGGTGTGCACGTCGTGTATGTAAGTATCGGGGATAATTGCTGTCAGTTGTAAATCCACTTCACTGTATTGTAGCAATGGTTTCTCTAAATCAGGTGCTTTCCCCACTTTCATCGCTTGCACTGCACGATCTAAATATTCCATATAAAGGGTAAAACCAATCGTTTCAATCTGCCCACTTTGCTCTTGTCCAAGCAACTGCCCAGCACCACGAATCTCCATATCCTGAGTTGCTAAGGTAAAACCGGCACCTAGCCCTTGGGCTTCAGCAATTGCTTGTAAACGTTTTTCTGCCTCGTGAGTAAGCAGTTTTTCATCAGGAAACAGGAGATAAGCATAGGCCTGATGATGCGAACGCCCAACACGACCACGCAGTTGATGCAGTTGCGCTAAACCTAACTTATCCGCGCGATCAATAATCATGGTATTCGCATTAGGCACATCGATACCATTTTCAATAATCGTGGTACACACTAACACGTTAAAATGCTGATGATAAAAATCTGCCATTACCTGTTCTAGTTCACGCTCGTGCATTTGGCCATGTGCAACAGCAATCTTCACTTGCGGGACTAATGCGACCAATCTACCTACCACTTGGCCGATGGTTGCCACCCTATTATGTAAAAAGTACACCTGTCCGCCGCGCAAAATTTCCCGCAGTATAGCGTCACGAATCGTCTGTTGATCCCACTTTTGGACAAACGTCTTAATCGACAACCGCCGTGCCGGTGGCGTGGCAATCAAAGACAGTTCACGAATTTTCGAGAGTGACATATTGAGTGTGCGTGGAATCGGTCTTGCGGTTAACGTCAATAGATTAACGTTGTTACGTAATGCTTTAATACGCTCTTTCTGCCGGACACCAAAACGATGTTCTTCATCAATGATTAATAAACCCAAGTCAGCAAATTTTACCTTGTCTTGCAGCAATGTATGTGTACCAATCACAATGTCCACTTTACCTTGTTGCAACTGAGAGAGGATTTGTTGTTGCTTTTGTTTGCTACGAAAACGCGATAGCATTTCAATCGCCACAGCTTGCTCGGCAAAACGATCCTGAAAATTATGGTAATGTTGCTCTGCCAATAATGTGGTTGGCACCAATACTGCGACTTGTTGCTTGTTGCAAACCGCTAAAAAAGCCGCACGCATCGCCACCTCGGTTTTCCCAAAACCAACATCACCACATACTACACGGTCCATGGGCATATTAACATTCTACGGTTGCGACGACCAGTCGGATGCAGTTCCCTGGGGGGGGCGGCAAAGTTAAAAAAAAAAAACTGTCACCAAAGAAAAGAGAAAGAAGTTTTCATC